>JAPKDN010000532.1 GCA_028822575.1 Alphaproteobacteria bacterium
GGCCCCATGGCTAGCCATGGGGCCTCATGGCTAGTCGCGCACCGCGCACCGCGCTAGCGTGACCTAGCGCACCGCGCCGCCCTAGATCTTTACCAGGCCCAGCCGGCAAATATGTGGTTTCTCGCGCCGCTGGTTCTCGGCTTGCGAGATGTGATGGACGAGCCAGCGGCCCTGGTGCCTGAATGGGAGCGCAAGAAGGTTTTGCCGGCCCTGGAAGACCTATACGACGAGATCTGGATCTATGGCATGAAGGAGATCTGCGATCCGTTCGAGGGGCTCGACATGCCGGCGAGCGTTCGAATGAAGAGTCGCTATACCGGTTACCTGAGACGCCGGGTGCCGAGCGTCGCGACCTCACCACATCTGCCAATGACTGAGGATCCGTTCATCCTTGTTACCGCCGGCGGTGGCGGCGATGGTGACGGTTTGATGGATTGGGTGCTCCGGGCCTATGAGCAAGACTCAGACCTGCCCTATCCAGCGCTTCTGGTGCTTGGACCATTCATGTCGCAGGAGATGCAAGCGGACTTCATGGAGCGTGCCTCGATGCTCGACCGGGTTCAGATCATCACCTTCGATTCACGTATTGAAAGTCTGATGTCGCGTGCGGCTGGCATGGTGTCCATGGGTGGCTACAATACATTTTGTGAAATTCTTTCTTTCGACAAGCGGGCGTTGATTGTGCCACGTACCGAACCTCGGTTGGAGCAATACATCCGGGCCAAGCGGGCCGAGGAGCTCGGCATGACCAGCATGCTGGTGGATGATGGCGACCGGGACCCAAGACAAATGGCCGCCGCATTGCGGCGTTTGCCGAGTCAAAGGAAACCTTCGGAACGGTTGTCGCCAGAAGTCCTGGGCGGCCTTGATGAAGTCAACAAACTCGCGCGGCGTTGGCTGGATCGCACCCGGACGGGTGGCCGAGCGCGCGTTCACCGCCGCGCCTGACCGCCAATGGAAATGGACCATGATCCCGATGCAATCGGGCGTCCCACGAACCGGGTAGCGGTTGTCCTGAAAGGCTATCCCAGGCTTTCGGAAACCTTTATCGCCCAGGAATTGCTGTCTTTGGAAAACTTGGGCGCCGAGATCACCATCGTCTCGCTGCGCCACCCGACAGACGGCAATACCCATCCGGTTCACGCCAAAATAACGGCGCCCGTGCTTTATCTGCCGGAATACCTTTATCAAGAACCCCTGCGGGTATTGTGGGGGTGGTGGCGGGCGCGGCGAAAGCCAGGCTACGGTGCTGCCCTGCGTGTCTGGCTCGCCGATCTCAGGCGTGACCCGACACCTAACCGGGGTCGACGGTGGGGACAGGCCCTGGTTCTAGCGGCGGAGCTTGACGCGACAATCCCGTCGTTGTACGCGCATTTTCTACACACACCAGGCTCGGTGACCCGCTACGCGGCGAACATTACTCAGCGACCTTGGTCGGTCTCTGCCCATGCCAAGGATATTTGGTTGACCCCAGAATGGGAAAAACGAGAGAAGCTTGCCGATTGCGCCTGGGCGGTGACATGTACGGATTATAGCCGTGCTCATCTCAATGCCTTGATTTCGGGCAAGACCGAGCTCAGCTATCACGGTCTGGACCTTTCGGCTCTGCCAAGCCCGCCCCAGCGCCGACCGACGCGACGCGGCAAGGGCCGGGAGAGCGAGATACGGTTAGTTTCGGTAGGACGGGCGGTGCCGAAGAAGGGTTTCGATGTTTTGCTCCGCGCCCTCGCCTCCTTGCCGCCAGGGTTACATTGGCATTGGACACATATCGGCGGCGGTACGGATCTCAAACAACTTCGTAAACAGGCGACCGATCTTGGAATCGGCAAACGCATCACCTGGATGGGCGCGCGCGCGCAGGCCGAGGTATTCGACGCCTATCGCGCCGCAGATCTTTTCATACTGCCCAGCAAGATCGCGGGCGACGGTGATCGGGACGGTTTGCCCAACGTGCTCATGGAAGCCGCCAGCCAAGGCCTTTGTTGTCTGGCAAGCGACGTCGCCGGTGTCGCGGAGCTCTTGAGGCATGAAGAGACCGGTTGGCTGGTGCCGAGCGACGACGTGGAGGCTCTTGCCCAAGCCATCTTGGCTCTCGCCGATGATCCAGAGCGGCGGCTTGCCCTGGGAATGGCGGGGCTGGAACGCGTTACCAAATCCTTCGATCACCTTACCGGCCTGTCAGTGATTTGCCGCCACCTTGGACTTTCGCCCACCGGAGCCAGTGCACGCGAGGGTGGCGTCGCGCTGGACGCCGCCCAATGAGGCATTGCCAGTGAGGATTGCCTTCCACGCGCCTCTCAAGCCGCCAGATTCATCTAAGCCGTCCGGCGATCGGCGTATGGCGCGTTTGCTTATCAAGGCCATGAAGGCCAAGGGGCATGACGTTCAGCTCGCCTCGAGACTGCGCACCCGCGACGGATCGGGCGATCCAAATCTACAAGCTCGCCTTTCACGCACCGGCGCGCGTTTGGCCAACCGGCTGATCCGCCTCTATACGGTCGACGGTGCCTGGCGACCCGATATTTGGTTCACGTATCATCTCTATTACAAGGCACCTGACTGGATTGGGCCTATCGTGGCGGAGGCGCTGAACATACCCTACGTGGTCGCCGAGGCTTCTCATGCGCCCAAACGCGCCAATGGGCCCTGGAGACTCGGCCACCGGCAGGTCGAATCCACTCTTGGTCGCGCGGATCTGGTCATCGGCCTGAACCAACGGGATCAGGCCTGTATCGAGCCCGTTCTAGGGTCCCATTCGCGCTATGCCGGTCTTCGACCGTTTCTGGAGCTCCAGGAGCCAGCGGACAGACCCACCGCCCGGGGCGAGATCACGGATCGTCATGCACTGCCAACGAATACAGTTTGGCTGTTGACCGTCGGCATGATGCGGGCGGGCGCCAAGCTGGAATCCTATCGTGTCCTGGCGGCCGCGCTGGCGCGGCTGGAGGATAAGACACACTGGCGCCTGATCGTTATCGGCGACGGGCCAGCGCGGCCGTTGGTCGAGGAGGCGCTGGGACCGGATACAATCTTCACCGGCGCCCTGCCGGGCGAGCAGCTAGCGACCTATTACGCCGCCGCCGATATCTTTGTCTGGCCTTCGGTGCGCGAGGCCTATGGGATGGCGTTACTGGAAGCACAAACCGTTGGACTTCCAGCCGTCGCCGGCGATTCTGGCGGGGTGTCGGATATTTTGCGCGACGGCGAGACCGGATTGCTGTGCGCCGAAGGTGACGTCGCTGCTTTTGCCGACGCCGTCGCGCGCCTGATCACCGATGAACCGGTGCGTCTGGAAATGGGCCAAAAAGCGCGCGCGGTTACCGCTCTAGATCATGG
>JAPKDN010000533.1 GCA_028822575.1 Alphaproteobacteria bacterium
CCAACTCGCGGTGGCGATCTCGGAGCGCTCGAGCTCTTGTAGAACGCGCTCCACGGAGCGCGTCACCGAAGCGGCGAATTGCGCGTCGTCGGTGATCAGGATCGCCTGGGCCACCTCGTCATGTTCCGCCTGGGAAAGCAGATCGATAGCTATCCACTCTGGATTGTTCTTTGCGTCAGCGACCACCAGAATTTCGGATGGCCCAGCGATCGAGTCGATGCCCACTTTGCCGAAGACTAGGCGTTTGGCGGCTGCCACGAAAGCGTTTCCGGGGCCGACAATCTTATCGACCGGGCAAATGGTTTCAGTCCCATGGGCCAACGCGGCGATCGCTTGGGCGCCACCGAGACGGTAAATTTCGGTGACCCCCGCCAGTTCCGCCGCCGCCAGGACCAAGGGGTTAAGCACGCCATCGGGCGTCGGGACGGTGATAACTCGCCGCTCCACTCCCGCAACCCGGGCGGGGATCGCGTTCATCAGCACCGAACTTGGATAGGCCGCCTTGCCGCCGGGGACGTAAAGGCCGACGGCGTCCACAGCTTGCCAACGAAGTCCAAGACCAACGCCATCCTCGTCTTCATAGGTAAGGTCCACCGGCATTTGAGCCTTGTGAAACGCTTCTATTCGACGTGCCGCGAGAGCCAACGCTTCAAGGGTTTCGGGATCGCATTGGCCGCGCCCCTGGGCAATCTCGGCGTCACTCAGACGCATACGCTCAACGGTCAAGGCAACCCGGTCGAATTTTGCAGTCATTTCAAGAACCGCCGCGTCACCGCGCACGCGTACGTCGGCGATGATCTCCGCCGCGACGTCGCTTACATCTGTTTCGTAGTCCCGCTTGCCATCAAGAAGAGTTTGGAAAGCCGTCTCGAAATTCGGATCCGACGCGTTTAGCTCAAGCGGCAAGGGCCGCCTCCCTGAACCGGTCCACCCACATCTTCACGGCCGAAGGTCTAGTTTTCTGTGCCGCCCGATTAACCGCCAGCCGCGAGCTGATTTCCGCAATTTTCTCGACTTCCACTAGACCGTTGGCCGCCAGAGTCGAACCGGTCTGGACCAGATCCACGATACGCCGGCAAAGGCCAAGTCGAGGCGCAAGTTCCATCGCACCATTCAGCTTGATGCACTCTGCCTGGACCCCCCTGGCGGCGAAATATTGTTTGGTGACAGTTGGATATTTGGTGGCAACCCGCAGATGGCTCCAGCGCCGAGGGTCTTCGTTCGCGGCCAGTTCGGCGGGTTCGGCAACCGACAAACGACAGTGCCCAACCTTGAGATCCAATGGTGAATATATTTCCGGATGGTCGAATTCCATCAGCACATCGCTGCCACAAATCGCCAGATGAGCCGCGCCAAAGGCCAGAAAAGTCGCGGTGTCAAAACTGCGCACGCGGATGATTTGCAACCCGGGCTCACTCGTGGCGAATTGCAACCGCCTGGATGATGGGTCATAGAAATCGTCTTCCGGCACCACGCCGGCACGGGCCATCAGAGGGCCAACATCTTTTAAAATGCGACCTTTGGGCACCGCTAAAATCAGCGATTCGTTTGGGTTCATGCGTCGTCTTCCGGATGTTCAGGGCGTAGCATCGTGGGCCAAGGTGAGCCAATATCTTCGGCGTGGCAGGAAAGGTCAGAAATCGTCAGCCGGATCGTCTTATCGCCAGCGAAAGCCAGATCGAGCCCACCGTCGGTCACATGAAGCGACAACAACTCGAGCATTTGGGAGCGATTCGCCAAGTCGATTCGATTGGTGCGAACCGCCGAGACATTCTCGAAACGCAAGGCGCAGGTTATGCGCTCAAACCAAACCGTCGGCGCCGGCTCGTTCTTCTCTTCATCGTTCTCCTCACCGGGTTCCTGGGCATTGCCCAACGTATCCGGTCCCTCATCGAAGGGTCGGTCTCGGGACGCTTTTTCCCAGCGAAACCGTTGAGCCATAATGATGAAACGCTTGTCTACGTGCCGCCAGGCGATCTCGGAGATCGGGGCGATTGCATCCTGAAGCATCGCCGAAACAATCTCAAGATCCTCGAGCGTTTCAGCGCGAACCCTAAAAGCCCGATCCCCTTCGATGCCGGCGATGTCGCTTGAACCGGCCATCAGGCGACCTGATCCCGCGCGGCGTCCTCGTCGGGAATTCGTTCAATCAAGGCCCCACAATCCTGAAGCTTTCCGACCAACCGCTCGTAACCCCGATCGAGATGATAGATACGACTCACGGTGGTTTCACCCTTGGCGACAAGGCCTGCCAATACCATACTGACGGAGGCGCGCAGATCGGTCGCCATGACAGGCGCACCGGTAAGCTCGGCGACCCCTCGAACCAGTGCCGATGAACGATGTACCGTTATATTGGCGCCCATCCTACTAAGCTCCGGGACATGCATAAAGCGGTTCTCGAAGATCGTTTCGGTGATCATCGACGCATCCTCGGCGCAAGTCATGTAGGCCATCATCTGCGCCTGGAGGTCGGTTGGAAATCCTGGATGCGGCTCGGTCATCACGTCGACGCCCTTGGGCCGTCCAACCGGTCCCTTAACGCGAACCCCCCGTTCGGTTTCGATGATGGTGGCGCCGGTATCGGCCAGGACCTCAAAAACCCCGGGCAGCAAATCCGCCCGGGCGCGGAGCAGCTCGATATCGCCGCCTGTGATACAAGCCGCGATGGCGTAGGTCCCGATCTCGATGCGGTCCGGGACCACGGGATGCGTCGCGCCATGCAAAGCTTCGACACCCTGGATCCGAATGGTATCCGTGCCATGACCTTCGATCATCGCCCCCATGGCGATAAGGCATTCACCCAGATCAATGATCTCCGGCTCTCGCGCGGCATTGATCAGCACCGTCTCGCCGTCGGCCAACGCGGCCGCCATCATGAGGTTCTCCGTGGCGCCAACGGACACAACCGGAAACGCGATCTTTGCGCCGCGCAATCGGCCACCAGGGCCCGTGACGGCTTCGACATAACCACCCGTCAATTCGACCGACGCGCCCATCTCGCTCAATCCCTTGAGATGCAGGTCGACAGGCCGATTGCCGATTGCGCAACCGCCGGGTAGCGAAACACGCGCCTTGCCACACCGCGCCAGCAGCGGACCAAGAACTAGTATGGAAGCCCGCATTTTGCGGACGATATCATAGGTCGCCTCGGTATTGGTGATATCGGCGCTGGTTAGCATTATTGAGGATTCAGCGCCGCCGGCCTGTCCAGTAACGGAGGTCCCGAGCCCTTCCAGCAAGGTCCGCATAGAGGCAATATCGTCCAACCCAGGAACGCTGGTGAGGATCAGCGACTCGGCGGTAAGCACGCTTGCCGCCAGGAGAGGGAGCGCG
>JAPKDN010000534.1 GCA_028822575.1 Alphaproteobacteria bacterium
GATCCCGGGATGTTGAAAACCAACGATGGCAATCTGCCACCGGTGGTTCATGTGGATACCGACGCACCGTTAATTTCCGACGTGGACGGCTCCGTCATCGTCGAGGAAATGTGGGGCATCTACTACAAGCCCGACACGCATTTCGGCGGCATCCAGGGCGGTGCCATGCCCTACAAGGTCGACAAGCCCTATGCGGATGTCTTGATCGATCCTTACGGCCCGCAATCTCCGGAATTCGTGTCGTCGGATCACTTTGCGCATATGTGGTGCTCGGCGCTGGCGCATTGCCATAAGCGCTTCGAAGGCATGACGCCGAAATACGAGAAGGAACCCTCGGGTGGCATCGGTTGTTTCACGCCCGATAGCTTTCCGGTTTTCGATCGGTTTCGCGAGAACGTCTATGTCATCGCGGATTCAAACCACGGCTACAAGATGATCGGTGTCGGCGCGCTCGTCGCCGATGAATTGATGGGCGAGCCTAGCCCACTGTTGGCGCCGTTCGGTTTCGACCGATACGCGTCGGGCAAATTGCATCCAATTTCGAACAGCCCCTTCCCGTGGAGTTAAGCGGGGCCGGGTGCTGTTGGCGAAGCAAGAAAAAGATGAAGGTTGGGGAGATTTAACGTGGCGAAAGCAGTTAAACAGGAAATTGAAGAATTCGTCTCCGCGGCGGACCGGACCAAGATGGTCAAGGAGGTCCGCAAGAAGATCGATGCCCTGGGTATCGAATATCTTTACCTCCAGTTCATTTCGGTGACCGGACGCATTTGTGGCAAGGGCATCCCGGCGGACCATTGGGAATCCATCGCCGAAAAAGGCTTTCAACTGGTCTATGGCGCGACGGTCAATCTGTTCGTAAACCGCCATGGGAACTATATGGGCTATGGCCCGGAAGCGGCTGAACTTGTCGGCATCCCCGAGCCCGAAACCTTCATGCAGCTTCCCTGGGATACCCGGGTCGCGCGTCTGTGGTGCACGTTGTTCCGCAATCGTGAAGAACGCCAGGATCCTGGTATCTTCCTAACCTCGGACAGCCGGGGCAATCTGCGCCGGATCCACGACCAGTTCCAAAAGGACCACAACGGATTGCATCTGCGCTGTGGCGTCGAACCCGAGATGATGTGGCTCAAGAAGGGGGCGGACGGGAAGCCGGATGGCGGATTCTCGAACCCTTATTGTTATCACATCGACCAGTTCGAGAGCTTGCGCCCGGTCTACATGCAGGTCCTCAAGTATTCCCGTGCGATGGGCCTGGATATGATCCAGGGCGATCACGAGGACGCTCCCGGTCAGTTGGAGTTGAACTTCACCTACGATGACTGTTTGCGAACCGCGGACCGGCTATCTACTTATCGCCAGATCTGTGCGCAAGTTGCCAGGGAGTTCAACCTGATCGCCTGCTTCATGACCAAACCTTTCATGGGCGTTTCGGCCTCGGGTTGTCACCACAATGTCTCTTTGTGGAACGGTGGGGCGGATAAACTCAAGAAGATCGGCAACGACCCGAAAAATCTCCCAGGCATGGACGAGAATTTCATGTATCGGTCGGGCGGCGAAAACACCTTCATGCCGGACACCGACGACCCGCAGTTGCCGGGCAAGGTCGGCCTGCAAGCCGTTGGCGGTATCGTCAAGCATCTAGGCGCGTTGACCTCCATCGGCAGCTCGACGGTGAATTCATATCGCCGGCTTTGGGATACCGGTTTCTGGGCGCCTATCTTCGCGGATTGGGGCTTTCAGAATCGCACCACGGGGCTACGGATTTCCGCCCCTGGCCGGTTCGAGTATCGCTCCGCCGACTCGATGGTGAATCCCTATCTCATGGCCTCGGGCCTTCTGAAAGCCATGGATGACGGCATCAAGAATGACCTTGATCCGGGACCGCCCGAGGAGCGCAACATTTACGACGCCATGGAGGCCGGCAAGCAGGTGAAGACGCTGCCAATGACGCTTGGCGACGCTCTTCAGGCTTTGTCCCAGGACGAAGTTATCCAGTCGGCGATGCCGGGTGAGATGTACCGCCTCTATGACGAGTACAAGCGCGACGAGTGGGAGCGCTTTCTGCACACCACGACCGAGTGGGATCAGGAAACCTACATGGACTGCCTGCCTTAATAGATCGGGATTACCGGGCCGCGTGCCACGCGGCCCGGCATGGCTGAACGATGCGGACTTTGGTTCGCGGGTTGGAGAACGAAATGTGCGGAATTGCTGGACTTATACATCGGGGTAAGCGCTCCGATGTCGGCACGGAAATGACGTCGATGCTGCAAGCACTCAAGCATCGGGGGCCTGACTCGACCGGCTTCGCGATCTATGGAGCGCCGAGCGAGAATTCGTTGGTCATGCGCTTCAAGGTCGCGGAACAGGAAGACATCACCAGCGGTGGATTTAAGATCCATCAGCAGATCAAGGACCGCAAGGCCGAGGTCGATCGTCGGCTGGCGGAGCTCGGCGTGACGCTTTCCGAGGAAACGGAACCGACGGAATATGCCTATCGGTATCGCATCTCATATGGCGGTGATCTCGAGAACATGGCCAAATACGTCGAGGATGTAGAGGGCGCGGAAATTCTGTCTCTCGGTAGTGCCTTGGAGTTGGTTAAGGATCTGGGTGATGCCGCGGTCGTTGCCGGCACGTATGGCCTCGCTGGGTTTAACGGCACCCACGGCATTGGTCACACACGGATGGCGACGGAATCGGATGTCGATATCCGCTCGGCACATCCGTATTGGGCCTTCCCGTACAACGATATCTCGGTCGTCCATAACGGCCAGATCACCAACTATTGGATCATGCGCCGGCAGATGGAACGCAAGGGCAGTCGGTTCATGTCTAACTGCGACTCCGAATTGTTGGCGGTTTATACGGCCGACAATCTTTCGCAGGGCGCGACATTGGAAGAGTCCCTAAGGCAGTCCATCGACGAGATCGACGGCGTCTTCACCTATCTGGTGGCGACGCGCGACGAACTCGGCGTGGCCAAGGACAGCATGGCGGCGAAACCGCTGGTTCTCTACGAGAGTGACGACTTGATCGCCTTGGCCTCCGAGGAAGTGGCCATCCGGGCGATCATGCCACACGAAATTGACACCTATGACCCGTACGAAGCGGAGGTCCGAGTATGGCAGGCGTAAGCGACACGGAAGATCGCTCCTATGACATGGGGATGCACACTGAACAGCTAAGTGGCCGCACCCAACAGATCTTCTTCAGCCCCGCGGATGACGAGAATTTCGTCTATCCTTGGGCGCCCGATGTGGATTTTAACAAGCGCGCCGAGCTTGATGTCGCGGATATGACACCGAACGAAATCAACAAATCTCTAAAGGG
>JAPKDN010000535.1 GCA_028822575.1 Alphaproteobacteria bacterium
ATCATAACAATGCCCAGATGCCCAGATGCCCCGAGACCATCGACCTTGTGGCGCTAAACAGCGGCGCTAGTCACGAACATGACCAACATCATCACGGAATCAACCGCCATGACGCCAGCATCTGGACCGTGCCCCTGGTGATCGAAGAACCTCAGGACTGGATGATCTTGTCTATGTGGCTTTTCTTCATAATCACCACCCATGGCGCGCACCTTCTGCGCCTGAAGGGCGTGATTAATGTCGCGGGAGAGCCGGGGCCAATTGTCATCAATGGAGTGCGCCACATTTTCTATGAGCCCGCGCATCTGCGGGCCTAGCCTGACGGCAACCGGCGCACGCGGTTGGTGTTTATGATAAAAGACCTGGACCCGTCAGTGATCCTGGGCAGCTGACGGGAATTCGCGGCAGCGGGGTGACCGAGGATGGAGGCCAACGCCGCCCTTCCTAATCCGACAACGCGACATCCTCGATGAATAATTGAACATCTTCACGCCCCTGCCAATCATCGGCGCGGAGTTGGCCGGCGACATGCATCGCGCGGCCTCCGTGGTTCAAGAGCGTCGGGCCAAGATCGCTGTCCATGGCGCGAAAGGCGATTCCCTTAAACTTGCCGCCATCGGCGCCAGTGAAGATACAGCGGACGTGGTTCTGGCCGACAACATCAGCGCGGACGATCTTCGCCGAGACAATGGCGAAATGCGGTTCCGGATTGCCCGATCCGAAGGGCCCCAGCTTGGCGAGCGCATCCAATAACGATCGGTTCGCGCCGGCGGGGGCTAAGACGCCATCCAGGGTGACCGATGCGACCAGCGGCTCCCCCGCGAGCTCGGCTACAAAACGTTTAGACATGAAAGTTCTAAACGCGTCAAGCTTACAGCGTTCTATGGTGAAGCCGGCGGCCATGGCGTGCCCGCCGCCACCCACCAGAAGGCCAGATTGATGCGCCGCTATAACCGCCGGGCCAAGAGCCAAACCCTTGACCGAGCGACCCGAGCCCTTCCCCGTCTCGCCATCGAAAGCCACGACACAGGTCGGTCTGTTGAATCGTTCCTTTAAGCGCCCGGCGACAATCCCAATGACACCAGGGTGCCAGCCATCACCGCCGACGACCAAAACCGGTGCCTCGCTGCTCATCTGTTCCGCCTGGGCGATCGCCTCAGCCTGAACCTGGGCCTCGATCTCTTTTCGACTGTCATTGTGGGTGTCGAGGGCCTGGGCGATTTTCATGGCCTCGGTCACGTCCTCGGTGGAGAGCAAACGCGCGCCTAGATCCGCCTCGCCAACCCGCCCGGCGGCATTGACCCGGGGGCCGAACACGAACCCCAGATGATAGGCTTCGGGCTTCTGCTCAATCTTGGCGATCGATGCCAGCGCCTTCAGGCCAGGGTTTGCACGCTGAGCCATAACCTTGAGACCTTGGGCGACAAAGGCCCGGTTCAAGCCCTCCAGCGCGACCACGTCACAGACTGTACCCAACGCGACCAGGTCCAGCCAGCCCATCAAGTTCGGCTCGTGGCGCCCCTGGTACCAGCCCGCCTCGCGTAGGTGCCGGTTCAAGGCGATCACCACCAAGAAAGTCACACCTACCGCCGCCAGATGGCCAAACGCGCCGGTCTCGTCCACCCGGTTGGGATTCACGACAGCGATCGCCCTCGGTAAGCTCGGCTCGGCCATGTGATGGTCAACCACTACCACGTCCAAGCCAGTCTCGGCAGTTTTCTCCAGCACATCAAAGGCAACGATGCCACAATCTAAGGTCACCACCACCCCGGCGCCACGCCGCCTCAGACCGGCGAGCGCCTCTGCATTGGGGCCATAACCCTCGCTGATCCGGTCGGGAACATGCAGCAATGTTGTTCCACCCACGGCGGAGGTGAACCGGCCAAGCAATGCCGCCGAGGTCGCACCATCCACGTCATAATCGGCAAACAACCCAATAGTCTCACCGCCCATGATCGCCTTGCCCAAACGCTCCACGGCCTCCACCATGCCCTTGAGGCTCGACGGGTCGGGCAGTTCCTCGCGCAGGGTCGGGTTGAGATACCGCTCAACGTCATCAATCGCGATGCCACGCGCTGCCATGACCCGCGCCACTAGGTCTGGCACACCGTGCCGCTGTGCGATGGTCAGCGAGATCCGCTCCGCATCAGGGGTCTCGGCGCCACGATGCAGCCAACGCTTGCCAGTGACCGAGCGCTCTACGCCCAAGACCGCCGGCATCGGGCGACTATTCCTTCAGGTCTTGGTCGATCGGCTTGCGCGGCCAGTCGTGTCGCGCCTCAATGGTCCGCACGGTCCCAGTTTTGGAGCGCATGATAATCGAATGGGTCGTGCCCCCCCCCGGATAGCGACGCACCCCGTCCAGCATGCTGCCATTGGTCACGCCAGTCGCGGCGAACATCACGTCGCCCTTGGCGAGATCCAGAAGACCATATTTTCGGTCAAGATCATCAATGCCCCAGCGCCGGGCCCGACCGACCTCGTCATCGTTGCGAAACAGCAACCGGCCCTGCATTTGACCGCCAATGCAACGCAGCGCGGCGGCAGCGAGAACACCCTCGGGCGCCCCCCCAGACCCCATATATAGATCAACACCACTCCTCGGCTCGGAGGTCGCGATCACGCCGGAAACATCGCCATCAGTGATCAGCATGATCCGGGAACCGGCACCGCGTACTCCGGCTATCAGTTCGGCATGACGCGGCCGGTCGAGAATGCAAACCACGAGATCGGAAAGCGCCATGTTCTTGGCTTTCGCCAGGTCAGCGAGGTTCTGGCTAATTGACTTGTCGAGATCGACTACGCCATCGGGAAGACCGCCGCCAACCGCAATCTTGTCCATGTAGACATCAGGTGCGTTCAGAAACCCGCCATGCGAGGCCATGGCAATCACCGCCAGCGCGTTCGGCAAGCCTTTGGCCGTAAGCGTAGTGCCTTCCAGGGGGTCGAGCGCGATATCGACCTTGGGGCCGCCACTGCCGACCTTCTCACCGATATAGAGCATCGGCGCCTCGTCGCGTTCGCCCTCGCCGATAACTACCGTGCCATCGATCTCCAGCGCGTTCAACGCCCGCCGCATCGCGTCAACCGCCGCCTGGTCCGCGTCCTTCTCGTCACCCCGCCCCATCAGCTTTGACGCCGCTAGCGCTGCTGCTTCGGTAACCCGAACGGCCTCAAGGGCCAAATTTCGGTCCATGGTTAGGGACTCGTCGACAACACCGTCAACCATCTCGACTTCCTCGTTCAATTTTGTGTTTTCGTCACCAGGCGCAAAAATCGCGCGGTGTTTACATAATAGCTCAAATCACCTCGATCCGAAGCACCCGCG
>JAPKDN010000536.1 GCA_028822575.1 Alphaproteobacteria bacterium
TGTTTGAATTCTGACTAAACTATACCCGGCCGGGGGGGGGGCCCGGGCGCCGCTTCTTCATGGTCTCATTATTAGAGCTAGTCGGTGGCGCCCGCCTTGCCGTTTACCAGCGCCGTGTAATCGGCATCGAGAATCCGGCAGATATCACCTGGCGTAAAGGTGTACGCGCCGATTTTGCCGACCGGGGTCACCTCGGCGGCCGTGCCAGTCAGGAAGCATTCGCTTGCCTTGGCCATCTCCTCAGGCATGATGACCCGCTCAACGATTTCGTATCCGCGCTTTTTCGCGAGGTCGATGATCGTACGACGGGTGATGCCATCCAGAAAACAGTCGGGGGTCGGCGTGTGGATCTTGCCGTCTTCCATAACGAAAAAGATGTTGGCGCCGGTCGCCTCGGCCACCTGACCGCGCCAATCCAGCATCAGCGCGTCGTGCAGGCCCTCGGCTTCGGCTTCATGCTTAGACAGGGTACAGATCATGTAAAGGCCGGCGGCCTTGCTGTCGGTCGGCGCAGATTGTGGCGAAGGTCGGCGCCATTTTGAAATCCCAAGATGAATACCCTTCATCTTGGCATCGGCGTCGAAATAAGACGGCCATTCCCAGATCGCGATCGCCAAGTGAACACCGGCATCCTGTGCGGAAACGCCCATCATGTTGCTGCCGCGCCAGGCGATCGGCCTTACATACCCATCGACGATACCCATCGCCTTGACCAACTCCAGCTTGGCGGCCTCTATCTCATTGACGGAATAAGGGATCTCGAAACCCATGATTGCTGCGGATTTATGCAGCCGCTCGGTGTGCTCGCGAGATTTGAAGATAAGACCGCTATAAACCCGTTCGCCCTCGAAGACGGAACTGGCATAATGGAGGCCATGACTAAGCACATGGAGTTTGGCGTCGCGCCAATCGATCAAGCGACCATCGAACCAAACGGAGCCGTCGCGGTCGTCGAAGGGAAGCAGGGACATGGCGGTGTTTCCTGTGTAGCGTTTCCTTGGATATATCGCGAAAAACACCTGTTAATATCACCAAGGGTCATATTCTTTCGCGATATATCTCTCCAGGAGAACATTCAGAGGAAATTATGTCAACATGACTGACGTAAAAAGCGCCACCGAACCAGCGTTCCTGCGTGAGGAGGAACTGAGGCGCGCGATTGAAATGCTGTTTTTCGCCTATCGGGATTTTACTGGTGAACCGGATACTATGCTGGCGGGTATTGGGCTTGGCCGGGCGCATCACCGGGCGATCTATTTTGTTGGTCGCAATCCCAATATCACGGTCACCCATCTGTTGGGCATTCTAAAGATCACCAAACAGAGCCTGTCACGAGTCCTTAGTCAGTTGGTGCGGGAAGGCTATATCGAGCAGCACATGGCGAAAGATGATCGCCGTAAACGGCTTTTGCGACTTACAGTGAGGGGCGTGGAATTGGAGCGCGCGCTTACGGCGCAACAGCGTGAACGGATTCAAGGGGCCTATAAGGCGGCGGGCGCTCAGGCCGTTCAGGGCTTTAAGAACGTTATGCAGGGGATCATGGATAGCAACGACCGTTGGCGCTTTCGGAGAGGCGACGAAAACGGGATGGAACTGGTATCGCCGCCAATCGTTTCAGCGAGCCACAGGGATGGTGGATCATAGCCACGGATCAGGACATGGAGGAGGTGCCCCACATTCTCGTCGTGGATGATGACAGTCGCCTACGCTCCCTATTGCATCGTTACCTAAGCGAGAACGGTTTCCGGGTCACCGGCGCGGCGGACGCCGACGAGGCACGGCGGCGCTTGAAGGTGCTAGCATTCGACCTGATCGTGCTAGATGTGATGATGCCGGGCGAGACGGGACTTGAACTGACGGCGGACCTGCGAAGTATGGATAGCGTGCCGATCCTGCTTTTGACCGCGATGGGCGAGCCGGAGGACCGAATTGCCGGCTTGGAAAGCGGCGCTGACGATTACCTGCCGAAGCCGTTCGAGCCACGCGAACTCTTATTGCGAATTCGCACGATCTTGCGTTGGGTCGCTGGAGCGCCTGGGGCCGCGACGGCCGATAGTGCCGTCCGCTTTGGCGATTATCATTTTGACCTGCGACAGGATGCGCTTTACCGAGGTCCGGTGCGCATAAAACTCACCGAGGCCGAAACTGGCCTGCTGCGTGCCTTCGCCGAGCGTCCCAACCATCCATTGAGTCGGGAAGACTTGCTGGCCTGTAGCGCGGTAAACGGAAGCACTCGAACCGTCGATGTGCAGGTTACCCGATTAAGACGAAAAATGGAGAGAGACCCCAAATTTCCCCGACACCTCCAGACCGTTCGGGGCCTGGGCTATGTGCTGAAGGTGGATCCATGACGGACGCAAACGACCGCATCGTGCGAATTGTGTCGCATATGACGAGCTCACTGGAGATCAAAAACTTTCTTCCCAAAACATTATTTGGGCGGTCTCTCGTGATCATAGTCACCCCATTGATCCTGATGCAGGCTATCTCGACCTTTGTGTTCTTCGACAGACATTGGGATACTATGACCCGACGTTTGGCGCATACCCTTGCTGGTGATATTTCATATTTGGTCGGTACGATGGCACCTCTGCCGCCGCCGGAGGCGATTGATGACATAACACGGCGTGCGCGTGAATTGTTGCATATGTCGATCGCCTATAAACCTGAAAGCATTCTTACGAACGCTTCCAAAAGCGCATCTCCCGATCGGGTGGAGTTTCGACTGATCGAGGCTTTGGAAGAACGGGTTCGTAGACCTTTCCAAATCGACATACAAAGCCGGAGCAAGCGCATTGTGATCGACGTCCAATTGGCGGATGGCGTGCTGGAAATTGATGTTCACCAAAAGCGTCTCTACAGCTCCACGCCTTATATTTTCCTCATGTGGATGGTTGGGAGCTCCTTGGTTCTTTTTGCAATCGCCATTGTTTTTATGCGAAATCAAATCCGGCCCATTCGACGCTTGGCCGCCGCCGCCCGCGATTTTGGCATGGGGCGCGAGGTCGTGGAGTTGCGGTCAGAAGGAGCTGCAGAGGTACGACAGGCTGCGGAAGCTTTCCGTCAGATGCGGGGTCGATTGCGCGGCCAATTCGCGCAACGCACCGAAATGCTGGCTGGCGTGTCACACGATTTGCGTACGCCTCTGACCCGCATGAAACTTCAACTCGCGATGCTTGGCGACGACGATGAGATCGGTGAGCTTAAAGGTGATGTTCAGGATATGGAGCGCATGGTTGAAGGCTACCTTGCCTTTGCCAGGGGCGAGGGAACAGAAGTTCCAGTGCTGACGGACCTGATTAGCTTGGTCACGGACGTGGTGGG
>JAPKDN010000537.1 GCA_028822575.1 Alphaproteobacteria bacterium
AACCACTTCGTCCTTTACCACGTGGAAAACCGCTTGCAGAGCGTACCATATCCCCGGGCGCTCATGTCCACTTCCAATCCGGCGGTGCAGGTCAAATTGAGGCTGCCATCGTTACCATATCGCCAACATTTTGCACCTCACCCCAAGCACCCGTGACCCAGGCATCGGTGACAGGTGAAGCAGGTATCCGCGACCATGGACGCCATCGAGCGCCACCCTACCTGAACAACACGAAGTCCGCCGGCACTCGTGGAATTTTTTGACAAGGAAGGCCTGTTTTCGCACTTCCAGGAGGCACCGCGCCATGCAGCACATTACAGTCTATACGGCAAAAGCGATCCGCACCATGAACCCGTCTCTGCCGTTGGCCACGGCGGTGGCGGTCAGCGGCGACACGATCATCGAAGTCGGTGGCTTGGAGAGCCTCGGTCCCTGGCTGGACGCGCATCCACACACTATCGATACGCGGTTCCGGGATAAGATCATCATGCCGGGTTTCGTAGATCCGCATTTGCATCCATCCATGGCCGCGCTGCTGCTGCCGATGCATTTCATCACCGCGATGGACTGGAAGTTGCCCTGGCAGGATGTGGCCCAGGTTCGGGGTCAAAACGCTTTCATCGACCGGTTGATCGAGATCGAAACTAGGATGAGCGATCCAGACGAACCATTGTTTACCTGGGGCCACCATCCGATTTGGCACGGGGAAGTTGACCGTGAACGGATCAACGGCATATCGAGTGACCGGCCGGTGATCGTCTGGCACCGGGGTTTCCATTCCCTGGTGGTCAACGATGCCGCAATACGCTGGATGAAGCTTGAAGAGGCCGATTTGGAACGCCATCCGCAGATCGATGCGAAGACCGGTAAGTTCTTCGAGACTGGTTTGGCGGTCGCCTTCCGATCCATGAACCCCTATCTGCTTGGCCCGACGCGCTTCGCCGATGGTATGGAAAAGCTGCGCCAATGCGTGCATCACGGCGGCCACACGACGATCGGCGACATGGCCTTCGGAATATTCGACACCGCGATGGAATGGGCCCAGCAACTCGCGACGCTGGAACAGGACGATACGCCGTTCCGCGTGGCGTTGGTGCCGTTCGCCAGCGGTATGGATGGCGGCGACGTCGGACCGGAGCGAGTCGACACAGTTCGCGCTTTCGCCAAGCGCAATACGCATCGCCTGAAGTTTGCTAATCACATCAAGATGTTCGCTGACGGGGGACTGTTCTCCGGCCTGAGCCAATTCGGCCCACCCGGGCGCATAGATGGCATGGATGGGGAATGGATGATGGCGCCGGAGGTCTTCGAGAGGGTGGCGCGGCTGTTTTGGAACGAGGGCTTTCAAATCCACGTCCACTGCTCGGCGGAACTCGGGGTGGACTTGGCACTGGACACGCTGAAAAAACTGCAGTGGGAGCGACCGCGCTTCGACCACCGCTACACCATTGAGCACTTCGGCCTATCGACGCCAGAGCAGGTGCGCCGAATGGCTGAGTTCGGCGCCGTGGCGTCGGTCAATCCGAACTACGTCTTTGAACTGGGCCATGCCTATTGGCAGAACCTGGTTGGCTTCGAGCGGGCCTCGCAAATGTCACGCTGTGGAACCCTGGTACGCAACAACATTCCGACCGCCTTGCATTCCGATTTCACCATGGCGCCGGCCCAGCCCCTGAACAGCGCCTGGATCGCCGCTAATCGATTGAGCGAAAATGGCGGCGTGCTCGCGCCGGAGGAGTGTCTATCCCTGGATGATGCCCTGAAGGCGATCACGATCGAAGCCGCCTACATCCTGAACATGGAAGACGAGATCGGTAGCATCCGCGCCGGCAAGAAAGCCGACTTCACCATCCTGGAGCAAGACCCCTATGATGTCGGGGCGGAAGGACTGAGGGACATTCCGATTTGGGGCACTGTCTTCGAGGGCCGACCGTTTCCGATCGAAAGGTGATCGATGATCCCGGTTACCATCATCGCCGGCTATCTGGGAGCTGGTAAAACTACGCTCATCAACGCCCTGCTGGCTGGCAACCATGGCCGGCGGTTGGCTGTGCTGGTCAATGACTTCGGCGCCGTGAATATCGACCAAGACATGATCCTGCGCCATGACGGCGATACCATCGCGCTCTCCAACGGTTGCGTCTGCTGTTCGATCCGCGACGCGCTGGGCACCGCGCTGGACGCGGTCATCGCTCTATGCCCACAACCCGACAACATTGTCATCGAAGCAAGCGGCGTCGCGAATCCCGAGAAGATCGCCTATTACGGCCAGGGCTGGCCGGGCCTGCGTTTGGATGCGATTGTCACGCTTTCCGACAGTACCAGCATCCGCGAGCGCGCCGGTGACAAGTTCGTCGGCAAACTCGTGCTCAACCAGGTAGCGGCGGCAGATTTCGTGTTGCTAACAAAGACTGATCTGATCGACGATGCGACGCGTCGATCGGTTCGCCTCTGGTTGGAGAATTTCGCCGGGGCACCTTTCATTGTCGAAGCCAACCATGGTGAGCTTCCTGCGGAAACACTGTTGGACACGGGCGGGCGCGACCTTCTGGTCCAATCGAGCGAGGGAACTGAAGATCATGGCCACGACTTCGACTCGTTTCTGTTCGAGTCGCGACGCCCATTCAAACGTGATCATCTGGTCCGCGCTCTGGATGGTTGGCCGGACGGGGTATTGCGGGCAAAAGGCTTTGTCCATCTGGCGGACGATCCGGACCACATCTATTCCTTGCAACGCGTTGGCAGACGACGCGCGCTGGAGACGGCTGGCAGGTGGCCCGATACTCCTGATACTCGCTTGGTGATGATTGGCCCGCGCGGCCAATTGGATGTCGATGCGCTCTACCAAAGCTTACTGCGCTGCCTTGTGCCCGGGCGAAACGCGGGCGCCCATTATTGAGGTCCGTCATTAGGGACAGAACCCATATCCCTAGACCTAATCGAACTTTAAGTACCATCGTACCAGGTCAATGATAGGTACAGTTCTCCTGTAGCTACTGTCAGGTGCGCCATGCCATGCTCAAATGTGTAAAATCGGGGGGCTGTGTTCAGGAAAATAGAGCGGTGGATGAGATCACCGATCTTCTGGATTGCCAACTTCGTTATCGACTCGTTAATTGTTTAGGCGGGGCTTTGGTATTTTGACATCATTTAACCGCCTCCGTAGCCCACCGGATCGTGCTACGAGCAGCACTGGTGGCGCTAAGTGCCTCAGGGGGAGGGACAGACAACGAAACACCACCAGTGAGCCGTCCTATGGTGTTTGAAATAGCTTTTGGTTGTGGTGTTCGCCTGATTGCATTGAGGCAATTCTGCGATTCCTA
>JAPKDN010000016.1 GCA_028822575.1 Alphaproteobacteria bacterium
GGCCCGACTGAAGGGGTTGCTGCCTGGCGGAGTCGGTGGGAAGAAAGTCATAATCCTCGGGGTTTTCTTGCTGCTTTTAGTCTGGCTTGGTTATGGTGGTACTTACCGGGTTCAACCTAACCAGGCGGGCGTACCCCTCGTGCTAGGCAGTTTCACGGGTACCACGACAGGCCCTGGCCTTCATTGGAACTACCCCTCGCCCATCGGCACAGTCTACGTGCCGGATGTAACGGCTGAAAATCGCATCGAGATTGGTTTGCGGACCAGCGGCGAGGCTTCGCGGCGTGGAGCCTCTGTTCGGGATATGCCGGAAGAGAGTCAGATGATCACTGGTGACGAGAACATCGTCGATATTGATTTCGTGGTTTTCTGGAAGATCGCCAATGCGCCGGATTACCTGTTCAATATTCAAAACCCCGACGAAACCGTTAAGATGGCGGCTGAATCGGTGATGCGCGATATCGTTGGCCAGACACCGATCCAGGACGCGTTGACCAGTGGCCGCGAGGACATTGAACGGCGCACGCTGTCTGCCTTGCAGCTTCTGATGACGGAGTATGGCGCGGGTATCGAGGTGCGCCAAGTTCAGATGCTTGAGGTGCTGCCCCCTAGGAACGTGATTGACGCGTTCGATGAGGTGTCTCGTGCGCGTCAAGATAAGGATCGCCTGAAGAATGAGGCCGAGGCTTATCGCAATGACATCGTCCCGCGTGCCCGCGGTGAATCTCAGCAATTGCTTCAGGGCGCCGATGCGTATCGTCAGGAAGTAGTCAATCGGGCGCAAGGCGACGCGAACCGTTTCAACTCAGTTTACGAGGCTTACAAGCGCTCCAAGGACGTAACTAAGATGCGGATCTACCTGGAAACACTGGAAGAGGTTTTCCAGAACGTCAACAAGGTGATCATTGATGGTGATGCTGGCGGTTCTGGCGTCGTACCGTACTTACCGTTACCCGAAATTCAAAAAAGAATGGACGGATCTTCGGGTAAAGCAGCGGGGAGTGCCAAGTAATGAACAAGGTATTAGCTATTGTTGGCGTCATCGTTGTTGCGATCGGCGTCATCGCGAGCAGTTCGCTCTTCATTGTCGAGCAAACGCAGCAGGCGATCGTGTTGCGTCTGGGTAAACCGCAAAAGACGATCCAGGACCCCGGCCTGAACGTGAAGATCCCTTTCATTGAGGAAGTGGTGTTTTACGAGAAACGAGTGCTCGATCTTGATCCACCGACGGAGCGCGTTATCCTGGCGGATCAAAAGCGGCTCGACGTGGACTCTTACGCTCGGTTTCGGATTGTTGACCCGCTGCTATTCTATCAAACTACTAGAGAGATCAGGGGGGTGCCGAGCAAGCTCAGTCCGATTATTAACTCCTCGGTGCGCCGGGTCCTTGGTAACGAAACCCTGCTGAATATCCTGTCGATCAAACGGGCCGAGATCATGGTGGATATTCAGAAAGCGGTGAACGACGCGGTCAAGCGCTTTGGCATGGAGATCGTCGAGGTGCGGGTGCGCCGGGCCGATTATCCCGACGAAACCCGGTCGAACATCGAAAACAGGATGAAGTCCGAGCGTGAGCGAGAAGCCAAGGAGTTTCGCGCCGAGGGCTTCGAGCTGGCCGAGGGTATTCGCGCCGACGCCGACAAGCAGAAGATCGTGATCTTGGCCGAGGCACAAAAGGAAGCCGAGACCCTTCGAGGCACCGGCGATAGCAAGGCCATTCAGATCTATGCCGATGCGTTTGGCCAAGACCCTGAGTTTTTTGCTTTTTATCGCTCGATGCAAGCCTATCGCAATTCCATCGCATCAAGCGAAACTACCATGGTGCTTTCGCCGAATAGTGATTTTTTCCGGTTTTTCCGGGACATCACCGGCGGCAAGGCTCCGCAGTCGAAAGAATAAGATCACCCGCGCGAGCGGTCCCGATCAGACAGACGGTGAGAAGGTAGAGTATGAGCGACCTTCTCACCGGTCTGGCCATGGTTTTGGTCATCGAAGGCGCAGTTTTCGCGCTTTTCCCCCGAAGGATGCAGGGACTGGTAACGGTTCTTCTTGAAATGCCGGAGAATGTGGTGCGGACGACGGGTGTCGTCGCGGTCGCGCTGGGGGTATTGGCAGTTTGGTCGATACGCGGCTGAATCGCGCGCCAAGTTTGCCCTAATTGGTTCTTATTAGATCACAACAATGTCATCATTGCCCCCCGTGGCCGCCTTAATTTCTCCATGGTCGCGTGGTGATTAGGCATCGTGGTTGTCTCGGACATTGACAGCGGGCCGACGTGCCCCAACCTTGATTGGATAACCTAGGACGCGAAGCCAGTTGTCCTGGTTGGTTAACACTAGGTTTCGAGCGAATGGGTGTCACGAACGGAGTGGATGAATGATGTTGATGGAATCGCGTTTTCGGACGCGCGCGGGCGTCAAGCTGGCAAGTTTGAATAATCCATGCTCGGGATTGCTAGCCACCGTGATGGCGCTGATCCTGGTGGTGGTGCTTCCCATTAGTCATGGCATAGCCAAGGGGCCGCCGGATAGTTTCGCTGATCTGGCGGAGCGGCTGCTGCCATCGGTGGTCAACATTTCGACCACGCAGAAGGTACCGGCACAGCACCAAAAAAGGCCTGGCCGTGGCCCCGATATGCCTCAGTTTCCCCCAGGATCGCCTTTCGAAGAGTTCTTCAAGGACTTCTTTGAGCGCAATCAACCCAATGGTGGGGGCAATCGGGGCGGTCGACCAGCACCAAGGCGCGCTCAGTCCCTGGGTTCCGGTTTCATTATCGATGGCACCGGTATTGTGGTGACCAACAATCACGTCATCGCCCAGGCTGACGAGATAAAGATTCGCCTCCAAGATGATACCGAATTCGAGGCTAAGCTTTTAGGGCGCGACCCAAAGACTGATCTCGCGGTTCTCAAGATTGAGCCCGGTGATACCAAGCTTACCGCCGTCAGTTTCGGCGATTCTGATAAATTGCGCGTTGGCGACTGGGTGGTTGCGATCGGTAATCCGTTCGGGCTGGGTGGCACTGTCACCGCGGGTATCGTTTCGGCGCGGGGACGTGACATCAATCAGGGCCCGTATGACGATTTCATCCAAACAGATGCATCGATCAACAAGGGGAATTCCGGTGGGCCCCTTTTCAACCTCAAAGGCGAGGTTATCGGAATCAACACTGCGATTTTTTCACAATCGGGTGGATCGGTTGGTATCGGCTTCGCGGTCGCGGCGCGGCTCGCCAGTCCGGTGGTCGATCAACTGAAGGACTTTGGACGCACAAGACGGGGTTGGCTTGGCGTGCGTATTCAACGGGTTACCGATGAAATTGCCGAGGGTTTTGGCTTGAAAAAGACCACTGGCGCTCTCGTGGCCGAGATCACCAAGGGAGGGCCCGCCGAGGCTGCCGGTATCAAGCCGGGGGATGTAATCCTGTCCTTCAACGACCGTGAGGTCGAGGAGATGCGTAAGCTGCCGCGGATCGTCGCCGAGACACCCATCGGCGTTGACGTGCCAGTGGAGGTTTGGCGAGACGGCTCGATCGCTAAGGTCACGGCCCGGATCGGTGAACTCGAGGAAGCGGAAAAAGTTCAGGTCGTTCCAGTGACAAAAACGGAGGAGTCTGAACCCACGATGACCGGGCGCGTAGACGCGGTTGGCCTGGAGCTTTCCAGTCTGACCGATGCTCTTCGGGCCGAACACGCCATCGCGGAAGGAATAGATGGTGTGTTGGTCACTGCGACTGATCCGGAAAGTCCAGCGGCCCAGAAAGGGATTCAGTCGGGTGATCTGATCGTCGAGGTAGATCAGAACGAGGTAAAAAAGCCCGCCGATGTGGCGGAGATCGTTCAAAAGGTGATAGACGCCGGCAAGAAAAAATCCGTGCTGTTTACCGTCAGTCGCCAGGGGTCGACCCGATTCGTCGGTTTGCGTATTAAAAAGGACTGAGCCAACGTTCAAGGCGGTTTCGGCTTTAAAGGCCGTGATTGTCGTAGCCAAGACAATGGACAGGCGGCACCGGCAGTTTGATGCTGGTGTCGTCGTTATGACTGATAATTCTCGGCACGGGGTTGTGACTGGATTCCGTGGCCAAGAGAGGTAAAGCTCTGGCTATGTTGGATCGTCGATCATTTCTAGGCCTATTGCTTGGAGCCCTCCTGTTATCTTCAACGCTAACGGTCTCGCCGGTGTTTGCGTGTGCGGAACTGGGGATTTTGACCGCGTCCGAGGCTGCTCATCTGGTCTCGGTGGGGAAGGTGATCCTGATCGGGGTTCGCTCCGTGAAAGTAAAGGTGAGAGACTGGGATTCCCAAGGGAGCCCTGGCTATCAGCATTCATGACCGACGGGGACGCAATGGATTTCTGGCCAAGGTCCGTGCTGCGCTTGGTGAGACGCCGGGGGGCGACCAGTGGTGACGATTTGTGCCGCTGGTGCCTGCTTGGATCGGACCCAGACCTGGCTGTGTGAGGGGGGTATGGCCCGGTGCTGAACGTGGGTGAAAGCATTATGGGGGGTTGGCCTCTGTTCGAGCCGCCTCAACCCGGATGTTTGAAGCGGGGTTTACCCACCAAACCATGGACAGGTGGTTGACGGCTTCCTGGGCGTCCCAGCGTCGCTAGACTACGAAATCGGTGTCGCGATATCCTTGCAGATACAGCAGCGCGCTCAGATCACCGTGATCGATGGTGAAACGAGCCGCAGCCGCGACGGCTGGTTTTGCGTGAAACGCGACACCCGTTCCGGCGCCTAGAAGCATCGGTATATCGTTGGAGCCATCGCCGACCGCCATGGTTTGGCCGACGGCCAAACCATGGGTGGAACAGAACTCATGCAGGCTTTTGAGCTTGGCTTCGTTTCCGAGGATAGGCTCTCCTACCGCACCGGTCAGCACGGCACCATCGGTCAGTAGAACATTGCTGCGATGGGTATCAAACCCGACTTTAGCCGCGACGGCTCTGGCACAGAAGGTAAAACCGCCTGAAACCAGCGCGGTGAACGCGCCGTTGGCGCGCATGGTTCGGACAAGCGTCTCGGCGCCTCTGGTCAGGTGGATATGTTCCTCAAGGAGCCGGTCCAATAAGCTGATGGGCTGTCCCGCGAGTAACCGCACGCGATCACGTAATGCTGTATCAAAATCGATCTCACCGCTCATCGCGCGCGCGGTGATTGGCGCGACCTGGTCCTTAATACCGATAAAATCCGCCAACTCATCCAGTGACTCATTGGTGATTATGGTCGAGTCCATATCGGCGATTAGAAGCTGTTTGCGCCGACCGGTCACTAGCTGAACGTTGATATCCACTGGCACACCCGTCAACGTGGCTTGCACGGCCTGTGTGGCGTTGTCTGGGGCTAGGTGCCGGAAGGTCAGATCCAGCGCCCTGGCGGGTGATAGCCATGCGGGTGCGATATCCGTGGCGCCGTTGTCGGCAAGCGCGTCGCGCATTGCGCGGCTATGATCTTCGGCCAACGCGGGAGCCTGAGGGTCACAGGTGATGGTGAGGACGTGTTGCATGGACCCGGCTTATGGCGTATCGCGTGAGCCCATGTCCAGCGTCACAACAGATAAAGCCAACCGAATTCCACTTGTCGTGGTCGCCGGCCCAACCGCGAGCGGTAAATCGGAATTGGCTATTCGGATCGCTGAGGCCTTCGGTGGCGAAGTGATCAACGCCGATTCAATGCAAGTTTACCGAGAGTTGGAAATTCTGACCGCCCGTCCCGGGCCAGATGATCTCGCGCGGGTGCGTCATCATTTATTCGCCATCCAATCCCTGACCGAACCTTGCTCTGCCGCCGCTTGGCTCGAGCGCGCGGTTACAGTGATCGGGGATGTCCATGCCAGAGGTCGGTTACCGGTCCTTTGTGGAGGCACCGGCTTTTATATTCGGTCTTTGCTGGAAGGACTCGTTTCGATCCCCGAGATTCCAGTTCATGTAAAAACTGGATCAAGGGACAAACATGCCGCCCTCGGCGGGAAAGCCTTCCGGGCACTGCTCGCCGACCGTGATCCCGTAACGGCGGAGCGGTTGGCTGATGGAGATACTCATCGGCTTATCCGGGCTTGGGAAGTCGTCGAGGCAACCGGGCGCTCTCTGGAGGACTGGAAGGCTGACGACCAAGTTCCAGCGCTACCGTTTGACGCGGTCACCATTGCCGTCATACCGGACCGAGAGGCGCTTTACGCTGCCTGTGACGGTCGTTTCATCGCGATGGTAGGGCGCAGAGCCATGGATGAGGCGCGCCGGGTGGTGGCATTGGATATTGATCCTTCCCTGCCAGGAATGAAGGCATTGGGACTACCCGAATTTTTAAGTCATCTGCGTGACGAAATCACCTTCGAAGAGGCAGTCGAACACGCGCAACGGGCGACTAGGCGTTATGCAAAGCGGCAGATCACTTGGTTTCGCCATCAATTCATACCGAAAATACTCGTCTCTGCGCAATATTCGAAAAGAATAGAAGAGGTAATCTTTCCAAAAATTCGTCGGTTGTTGTTGACCCCACCCCTTTGAAGCGTTAGGTTCCGCGCCGAATTGCGGCCTGGATGGCTCGCGCTCGGAATCTGTGAATCTTGAACCTCCTATCGATAGGATCGGAATTATGATACCCCGCAAGCCTCAAACTCGAAAACCCGAGGCCCGGATGACTGGAGCCGCCGTTATTCTCAAGGCGCTTCAGGATCAGGGCGTGGAAGTCATATTCGGATATCCCGGTGGGGCGGTATTGCCGATCTATGACGAGCTCTTCAAGACCAACGCGGTAAGGCACATTCTCGTGCGTCACGAACAGGCCGCCGTGCACGCGGCGGAAGGCTATGCCCGCTCGACCGGTAAGGTCGGGGTGGTGCTAGTTACCTCGGGACCTGGCGCGACCAACGCGGTGACGGGGCTCACCGACGCGTTGATGGACAGCATTCCGGTCGTTTGCCTGACTGGGCAGGTGCCGACGCACCTGATTGGCAATGACGCTTTCCAGGAGGCCGACACAACCGGCATTACCCGGCCTTGCACGAAGCACAATTATCTCGTCAAGAATTCTGACGATCTCGCGGATGTCATGCACGAGGCGTTTTTTGTCGCCGCCAATGGACGACCTGGGCCGGTGGTCATCGACCTTCCCAAGGATATTCAGTTCGCCGAAGCGCCCTATTACGCCCCGGAGAACACCCGCCGTTGCACTTATAGGCCTCAGGTCAAGGGCGACCGGGCGAGGATCGAGGAGGCGGTGGAAATGATCGCGAAGGCCAATCGCCCAATCTTCTATGGCGGTGGCGGCTTGATAAACTCCGGGGCCAAGGCGAGTCGTCTGTTCAGCGAATTCGTGCGGCTGACCGGATACCCGGCCACGTTGACCCTGATGGGGCTAGGCGCTCTGCCGTCGACAGACAAGCATTTTTTAGGCATGTTGGGCATGCATGGTACCTACGAAGCTAATCTCGCGATGCATCATTGCGATGTGATGGTGAATATCGGCGCCAGGTTCGATGACCGGGTAACCGGCCGGCTTGATGCCTTTGCGCCGGGCGCGAAGAAAATCCATGTTGATATCGATCAATCTTCCATCAACAAGAACATATATGTCGACGTTCCGATCGTCGGTGACGCGGCGACGGTGTTGGAAGAGATGATCGCGATTTGGAAGGAACGAAAGTACAAGCCCAACACCAAGGCGATCGCCGAATGGTGGAAGCAGATTGACGAGTGGCGTGGTCGTGACTGCTTGGCATTCGAGCAGAAAGACAAAATCATCATGCCGCAATACGCGATTCAGCGGCTGTTCGAAATGACCCGTGACAAGGATATTTATATCACTACCGAGGTGGGGCAGCATCAGATGTGGGCGGCCCAGTATTTTGGATTCGAAGAGCCACACCGGTGGATGACGTCGGGCGGACTCGGCACCATGGGGTATGGGTTGCCGGCGGCGATGGGCGTTCAGGTGGCGCATCCCGATTCCCTAGTGATCGATATCGCCGGCGAGGCCTCGTTCCTGATGAATATCCAGGAATTGTCAACAATTTGTCAGTACAAGCTGCCGGTTAAGGGCTTCATCGTGAACAACCAATGGATGGGCATGGTCCGCCAGTGGCAGGAGCTCAATCATGGTGGCCGTTACTCGGAAAGCTATTCTGATTCCTTGCCCGATTTTGTTAAGCTAGCCGATGCTTTTGGCGGTGTTGGGCTGATCGCTGAGACCGTGGATGAGTTGGACGACGTGATAGATGAGATGATAAAGACGGACAGATTTGTATTGGCGGATATACGGGTGAAGAGAGACGAGAACTGCTTTCCGATGATCCCGTCTGGCGCGGCGCATAATGAAATGCTGCTGGGACGAAACGACGAGGCTGGCAAGGCGACGTCGGAAAAAGGGAAGGTCCTTGTCTAGCATCGCCGACCGGGTCGTCGCCTACCAAACCCAAGGTCGGGGACAAGCCCGGATCACATTGGAAAATCATAAATGAAAAACGTGTATTCTAGACGTCTTATCTGGGGTGAATATCGAGGATACCATGGCTGATACGACGGAGCGCCGGCATACCATCGCTGTGCTCGTGGACAACGAACCTGGCGTGCTGGCGCGGGTGATTGGACTGTTCGCGGGACGAGGGTACAACATCGAAAGTCTCACGGTATCGGAAGTCGATGAAGTTCATGGTTTGTCTCGGATCACTGTCGTTACATCGGGCACTGTGATGGTGATAGAGCAGATCAAGGCACAGCTGGCGCGCCTGGTTCCGGTCCACGACGTTCGTGATCTTTCGACCGATGGACCGCATTTGGAACGCGAACTGGCATTGATCAAGGTGCGGAACGTCGGAGAGGCTCGCATCGAGGCTCTTCGCTTGGCGGATATGTTCCGGGCGAACGCCATCGACAGTACCTTGGGTAGCTTTGTTTTCGAGGTGACGGGAAGTCCGCGTAAGATCAATGCTTTTATTGATTTGATGGCGGCTCTGGGCGAGGTCGAGGTGTGCCGAGGCGGCGTTGTGGCGATCGCCAGGGGCGTAGAGCTTGATATGCCAATGGTTCCCGCTGGACCCGACGCTGATGCCTGATATCTGTCCAGGTAGCGAGCCTGCGCCATGTGGTGAACACCGGGTGGGCCATTTTCCTTGAGATTTTGCCATCATTGGGTATCGTAGATGCCTGATCCCATGGTACGAATTTAATCAGTCATCCGCTTTCCTGGATGAATTTAGTGGAATGGAGTCCCCGAAACGCGAGGACCCTCGATCATCGCAACGCTGGTGCGGTGGTCCGGCAAGGAGTCGAACCAGCGTGCCTATTGAAACGGATTGACCATAGATGTTCGGGAATCTCTTAGGATTGCTCTCCGCCGATATGGCGATCGACCTTGGTACCGCCAACACGTTGGTTTACGTGAAAGGGCGGGGGGTCGTTCTGAACGAACCGTCGGTCGTTGCCATTACCTCGACCTTGGATAAGAAACACCAAGTGTTGGCGGTCGGTGACGAAGCCAAGCAGATGCTGGGGCGCACACCGGGTACAATCCAAGCGATCCGGCCGCTGCGAGACGGCGTAATCGCCGATTTCGAGGTGGCGGAGGAAATGATCAAGCATTTCATCCGCAAGGTTCATAACCGGCGGAGTTTCGCTAGCCCGCAAGTCATCATTTGCGTGCCTTCCGGTTCCACGGCCGTCGAGCAACGTGCCATTGAGGAATCAGCCGAGCGCGCAGGTGCTCGTAAGGTGCATCTGATCGAGGAACCGATGGCGGCCGCGATCGGCGCGAACCTTCCAGTCACCGAGCCAACGGGATCAATGGTGGTTGACATCGGTGGTGGGACGACCGAGGTCGCGGTTATTTCGCTCGGTGGCATTGTTTATTCACGGTCGGTGCGCGTGGGCGGCGATAAAATGGACGAGGCCATTATCGCCTATATTCGCCGCAACCATAACCTGCTGGTCGGCGAAAGCAGCGCGGAGCGTATCAAGAAGGAAATCGGCTCGGCCTTTCCGCCCGAGGATGGCGTGGGAAAGACCCTTGAAATCAAGGGCAGGGATCTAATGAACGGTGTGCCCAAGGAGTTATTGATCGATCAGGCACAGATAGCGGAAAGTCTGGCTGAACCGATTAGCCAGATCGTCGAAGCGGTGAAGGTTGCACTAGAACAAACCCCGCCGGAGCTGGCGGCGGATATTGTCGACAAGGGAATTGTTTTGACCGGTGGCGGCGCGCTGCTCGGTAACATGGACTATGTCTTGCGGCATTCCACCGGCCTGCCGGTGTCGATCGCCGATGACCCGCTGTCCTGCGTGGCGCTCGGAACGGGGCGATGCCTCGAGGAAATGTCGACCCTGCGGAACGTGTTGCATACCTCCCATCGGGGGCATGAAAGGTGGAAGCGCTGACTTCTTGAAGGCTTGAGGGAGCGATGGCGTCGAGACCAGTATCATTCGCGAGAGTTGCTCAACCCGTGCGGTCACTTTGGCACAGGTTCGCCTATCTGGCCCTGGTTTTCGCCGCCTTTGGATTGATGCTTCTGGGTAAAGCGGATGTGGTTATTGTGGAGCGGACACGGGCTGCGATGACCGACGCGATGGTGCCGATCCTCGAGGTTCTCTCGGAGCCGGCTGGCTCCATGACCCGCGTTCTCGACAAGGTCGGTGAATTCCGCGATCTCCAGGGTGAGGTAGAGCGGCTCAAGCTGGAAAACACCCAACTGCGGCAGTGGCGGCATGTGGCGACCGGACTTCAGGCCGAAAACCAAGCGCTCAGGGGCTTAACCCACTTCGTCGCCCCACCAAGCCCCCGGGTTATTTCCGGACGCGCCATTTCGAATGCTGGCGGCCCCTTCGTCCGCAGCGTTCTCGTGAATGTTGGAACTCGGCAGGGCGCGAGACGCGGGTTGGCGGCGGTTTCGGGAAGTGGATTTGTCGGTGTAGTCGTGGAAGTCGGGTCCCACCATTCCCGCGTGCTTCTGATGACCGACCTCAACTCTCAAATTCCGGTGGTGGTGCAAACAACCCGTGATCCAGGTGTGTTGTCGGGCGATAATTCGAACCGGCCAAGGCTGTTGTTCCTCCCCCAGAATGCTCATGTGTCCACAGGGGATCCCGTGGTGACGTCTGGGGAAGGCGGAGTATTACCGGCCGGCTTGCCGGTTGGGGTGATCACCGCAATCAGCGAGGCTGGGGTGCATGTGAAACCGATCGTCGATTGGGATCGGCTTGAATATGTCCAGTTTCTGGACTATCGCATCGACGCTGCGGTTGGAAACTCCGCGTCGCTTGCGCCTGGAACCGAGGGCACCGCGCCATTGAAGAACGCTGATACACCGGAGCCGGCTGACGCACCCGCGGATGTTGGTGCCAGTGGGAGCGGTCAGCCATGACGCCGAGCGTCGTCCAACGTCTTGACGTATGGGCGCGGCACATGATGCCGGCCTTTACCACGATGTTTCTCGCCTTGCTCAACGTCCTGCCCTTTGGAGTTCCATCATTAACGGACGTGATGCCGGTCGTGACGATGATGTCCGTGTTCTATTGGTCCGTCTATCGCCCGGATCTCATACCGCCCGTCGTGGTCTTTGTGCTTGGCCTCGCGCAGGACATCTTGGCAGGCAATCCGACCGGGCTCATGGCGCTCACGTTGTTGGCGATCCATGGGGTGACCTTAACCCAGCGTCAGGCGTTTCTTGGAAAGCCGTTTTTGATCGCCTGGTTGGGGTTCGCGGTGATTTCTGCAGGTGGGTTTCTCCTAATGTGGCTCATAACCTGTATTTTGGCCGCTGAGCTTTTGCTTACGCTGGCGGTCGTGTTTCAGTACTTGCTAACCTCGGTGAGTTTCCCGCTCGCGGCCTGGGTGTTCGTTCGCGGACACCGGTATCTGGTGCGATAGGGGCCCGCAATGCGTCGTACCAGCGATCAGGAAACCCAACGCATATTCACCCGCCGGACCTTGCTACTCGGTGGTCTCAAGCTGGGTTTGTTCGGCGCGCTCGCGGGTCGCCTCTACTATCTTCAAGTCGTCGAGGCCGACCGGTATCGCACACTTTCCGAGGATAATCAGTTCAACCTCGAATTGCTGCCGCCCATACGCGGGCGGGTCTTTGACCGTAATGGCGTTGCACTGGCAGACAATCGGGATAATTTTCGGATCGAGATCGTCGCGGAGCAGACCGCCGATGTGGCCCGGACACTGGCAACCTTGCGTGAAATCGTTGATATCCAGGACTGGGATTTTAAACGCGTCCTGCGCGAGACCAAACGCAAGCGTGGTTTCGTACCGATCACCGTCGTTGAAAATTTATCCCGCAATGAAATTTCCAAGGTGGCGATCAACACGCCCTATCTGCCGGGTATTCGGATAGACGTTGGCCGCTCGCGAAACTATCCATTCGGGGTGGCGGCGGTTCATCTGACCGGTTACGTGGCTGCGGTCTCGGAATCCGAGCTTACCGGGGACCCAGTGTTGGAACTGCCGGACTTCAGGATTGGAAAATCCGGCGTGGAAAAATTATTCGATCTTGATATGCGCGGTTCATCCGGACAGCGTCAGGTCGAAGTTAACGCTTTGGGCCGGATCATTCGAAAGCTGCCTGGCAAGGAAGGCAAACCTGGGCGAGATCTTTCGCTGACCGTCGATGTGCGTCTTCAGGAACTGGCGTCACTGCGCCTCGCGCAGGGGAAGTCCGAGAGTGTCTCCAAAAATGATCCTCGTGCCCGAAAGGCGTTGGCGCTTTTGAAGTCTGCGGCGCCTTTGGGGGACACTGTCAATATTGATAAATTCGGCAAGATCGCGCGACCAGAGAGTGGGGCGGCGGTTGTCATGGATATCCATCGTGGCGATGTTCTGGCTTTGGTTTCGACGCCTGGCTTCGACCCAAATCTTTTCAACAACGGCCTCAGCCCGAGAGATTGGGAACGCCTGCTTTCAAACCCTCGCTCGCCGATGACCAACAAATCGATTGGAGGCCAATACTCACCGGGCTCTACCTTCAAGATGATCGTCTGTCTCGCGGCGCTCGAAGCCGATGTCGCGACACCCGATACCAAGGTCTTTTGCCGTGGATATATGCAACTTGGGAACGCCCGGTTTCATTGCTGGAAAAACCACGGCCACCATCATCTCGATATGGCTGGCGCTCTGGAGCAAAGCTGTGACATCTATCTTTATGAAATGGCCAAGCGGGTTGGCATTGGCCGAATATCGGAAATTGCGCGGCAGTTTGGTCTGGGAGAGAAGCTTAATATCGAACTTCCCGGCGAGCGCCGTGGCCTGATCCCCAGTCGAGAATGGAAACAAGCCACGCGCGGCGAGGTATGGCAAAAGGGTGAAACTCTAATTACCGGCATCGGACAAGGCTTTGTGCTCTGCACGCCACTTCAATTGGCGACGATGACGGCACGTCTGGTGAATGGTGGTGCCGCTGTGGTCCCGCGGTTGGTTCGAGATCCGAAATCCGCTGACCAAAGTTTCGAGCCTTTGAAGGTCGCACCTCGACACCTGCGTCTTGTGCTCGAGGGGATGGAACGCGTGGTCAACGGAAAACGTGGCACCGCAAGGGCGGTGCCACGCAACAGCGATTCCTTCAAGTTTGGCGGAAAAAGTGGATCGGTGCAGGTGAAGCGCATTTCCAGAACCGAACGTCTGGCGGGCAAGATCAAGAATGAGGATCGGCCATGGCGTGACCGGGATCATGCGATTTTCGTCGCCTACGCGCCTTTAGAGGCGCCGCGTTATGCCGTTTCGGTGGTGGTCGAGCATGGTGGTAGTGGAAGTTCCATGGCGGCGCCCATCGCGCGGGATATTTTAGCTGAGACGATGCGCCTCGACCCGGCCCGAGTCGCCGCGGCGTCGAGCGAACCTTCTGAGGACACGTAATGGTGCGGCGCCCTCTGATCGATGCGCTGAATCCTCCAGAACGCACTGTGACGCGCAAATTCCTACAGCTCAATTGGGGATTGATCGCTCTGATAAGCATTGTCGCCGCCGTTGGCTTCGCCATGCTTTATTCGGCTGCGAATGGTGACTGGAGCCCTTGGGCGCATCGTCAGATGATTCGATACGGCGTTGGCTTGGCCATGGCGATTTGCGTCGCACTGATCGATTTGCGGCTGCTGATGAAATGGTCATATGCAACCTATGGGATGGTTCTCGTTATGCTCGCGGCGGTCGAGGTCGCTGGTGAAATTGGTATGGGCGCCCAACGTTGGATTGATCTTGGAATTTTCCAACTCCAACCATCGGAGCTTATGAAGATTGCCTTGGTCCTTGCCTTGGCTCGATATTTTCACGGCCTGACCTATGAGGATGTCGCGCGTCCGCATTTTCTTTTGGTCCCGTTGGCGATGGTCGCGGCGCCGGTGGTGCTTGTCTTGCGTCAGCCGGATTTGGGTACCGCGGGCATGATCCTACTTGGCAGCGGCGCGATCTTTTTCCTGGCCGGCGTCCGGATTTGGAAATTCGTGACCCTTCTCGTAATAGGCATGGGGTCGGTACCGATCGCCTGGCAATTTCTGCGAGACTATCAAAAAAATAGAATCCTGACTTTTCTTGATCCGGAGAGCGACCCCCTAGGGTCTGGTTATCATATTCTTCAATCCAAGATCGCGCTAGGATCGGGGGGAATATTCGGCAAGGGGTTCATGCAGGGTTCGCAAAGCCACTTGAATTTTCTTCCTGAAAAACAAACTGATTTCATCTTTACGATGCTCGCCGAGGAATTCGGTTTGATCGGTGGCTTGGGGTTAATCGGGCTTTTCCTTCTCATAACGTTCTATGGCATTGCCATTGGCTTGCGCGCTCAGACCCAGTTTGCCCGATTGCTCGCTCTGGGCGTAACAACAACCCTGTTTCTTTATGTCTTCATCAACATCGCCATGGTCATGGGGCTCGTCCCCGTGGTCGGCGTGCCGCTGCCTTTGATTTCCTACGGGGGGACCGCGATGTTGACCGCGATGGTGGCTATTGGCTTGATGATGTCCGCCTATGTTCATCGGGATCTCAGGATTAACCGTCAGGGGGTGGTGGAGGAATAGATCAGTCTGGAGGATTTGAGGTTTCGACAGGCCCGTGATTTCCACGACCGCCTGATTGCCTCTTGCCTAGTGTTTACACTACCTTGCCCGGAACATTAGCGGCAACGGGTCTTGGGTCTCATGAAAGCCATCGTATTCAAAGAACATGGCGGCGTCGAAAAGCTATGCTATACGGATTTCCCCATGCCGGAGCCCAACGACGGCGAGTGTCTTGTCCGTGTTCGAGCGGTGGCGTTGAATGGGTTCGATCCCATGATCTTGAACCAGATTCCAGGATTGAAAACACCCCTTCCCATGATCCCTGGTGGTGATGTCTCGGGCGAAGTCTCTGGGTTTGGGCCCGATACCGATGTCGGCGCCTGGAAGGTTGGGGATCGTGTTCTTGTGGACCCGATGATGATCGCCAAGGGAGGCGTTTTAGGCGAAACGGTGATCGGTGGCGCGGCGGAATATGTAACGGTCCCTCTTGCCAATCTGATTGCCATTCCTGAGGGCGTTTCCTTCCAGGACGCTGCGGCCTTGCCTATCGCCTATGGTACGGCACACCGGATGATCCTGAACCGAGGTCGGGTAACAGCTGGTGACAAGGTTTTGGTGATGGGCGCCAGCGGCGGGGTCGGTACCTGCTGCGTACAACTCGCCAAGATGGTTGGCGCTGAAGTGGCGGCCTGCACGAGCTCCGCCGTCAAGGGCGAGAAGCTTCGCGCCATGGGCGCCGACCACATCATCGATACCTCGAGCGAGAATTACGTGGAGGCAACCCGGGCCTTGTGGGGAAGGCCGCGGGTATTCGGCGATGGCGGCGGCGCTGACGTTATCGTCAATTACAATGGAGGTGAGTCCTGGACCGAATGTTTTCGAGCACTTAGCCTCGGAGGACGCCTGTTGATTTGTGGTGCCACCAACGGCCACGATCCGAAAACCGACCTTAGATACATATGGTCGTTTGAGTTTGATATCCTCGGTTCGAACGGTTGGGAGCGTAAGGATTTGGAAGCCTTGCTCAAATTGGTCCAGAAAGGTCTTATCAAACCGGCCGTGGACAGCGTTCGTCCCCTGTCGGAACTGGCGACCTCGTTGACGGATCTGATCGAGCGGCGGGTCGTCGGAAAGGCGATCCTTGTACCCTGAATGAGACCCGGATCCAAGAATGAGTTGAAATCATGACCGAAGGATTGTTTCGTGGAGAGGTTGCCTTGGTGACGGGCGCTGCCTCGGGTATTGGGCGAGGTATCGCCAAGGCTCTTGCCTTGGAAGGCGCCAGATTGGTTTTGAGCGATGTCAACGGCGAGGCACTGGGCGCCGTCGCGGCGGAGATTGGGACTGCCAAGAGCGTGCCAATAGTAATTCGCGCCGATCTTTCGGGAGCGTCCGGCCATAGGGAGTTATTCACGGACG
>JAPKDN010000538.1 GCA_028822575.1 Alphaproteobacteria bacterium
GCGGCACCGTCTCGCTCGGGTGGCTCATCTATCGCCTTCGGTTTATCCGGCGGCGCTTGCTGTTTTTCGGCCTGCCGTAGCATTTGCGCGAAGTCCAATCCGGTCTCCACCCGACCGGCGAGACCATTCGCGGTCGCCGACGGTTTATTCACCGGCGCCGGAGCGGCGGTCCCTATCAGTTCCAACATAACTTTTCCTTAGCCATTGAGCTCTGTGTCTGTGCTCCCTCGCCGGACATAGAGCTGTCCTCCGATTTCGTCCAGTTGAATCCGTTCCTGGCGCATGGTTTCGCGCTTGTGTTTCTCCTCCGCGCGTTCTTTCAATATTTCATATACCCTACGTTCACGGGTAGCTTCCAACAGCTTTCCCCGCTTGTCCTCGACCATCGACTCGATCCGATCAAGATGTGCGCGTTGTTCACCCATCTCCCGTTGCAACCGCAGCAGGTAACTGGCGTTAATACCTAACAACGACGTTTCAACACGCTGGTCAGGTAACGCCAACGAGGTGTGCCGATACGCATCGAAAGACTGTTTCAATCCCCCGAGCTCGTCGAACTCCCGGTTGAATATCGCCATCACTTCACCGAGTTCGGCCTTCTGCTGATCCTCCTTGCGTTGCTTGAGTTCGAGCAGGCGTTGAAAACGAAAACTGAAACGCTTCATTAACTCTGGGCTTCTGCCGGCGCTTCGGCGGCCATAATACCCATTAGACGCTGCACGTGCTTGTCAAAACTCTCGCCCTCTTCAGCCCGTTGCCGCAAAAATGCACCGATCGGCTCAACAAAACCCAATGCGCGATCTATCTGGGGATTTGACCCCCGGGCATAGGCACCGATATTGATCAAATCCTCCGCCTCATTGTAGGCCGCCATCATCGCCTTGATCTCCATCGCCGCCTCCCAATGCGCAGGGGTAACCACGTCTTTCATCACGCGGCTTATACTCTCCATCACGTCGACCGGTGGGTAATGCCCGCGCGAGGCCAAACGCCGTGACAGCACCAAGTGGCCATCGAGGATCGCACGCGAGGCGTCGGCGATCGGCTCATCCATATCGTCACCTTCAACCAATACCGTATAGAGGCCGGTAATACTACCGTTTTTAGTCATCCCAACACGTTCGAGCAGACGCGGCAATAAAGCGAACACCGAAGGTGTATAACCGCGAGTCGTCGGCGGCTCTCCGGCAGCTAAGCCGATTTCTCGCTGGGCCATCGCCACCCGGGTCAACGAATCCATCATCAGTACCACATCCTTGCCCTGATCGCGAAAATACTCGGCGATGGTCGTAGCAACAAAAGCCGCCTTAAGGCGAATTAGAGCAGGTTGGTCCGAGGTCGCGACAATAACCACCGAACGCCTTAAACCCTCCGACCCAAGACTGTCCTCGATAAAATCGAGCACTTCCTTACCACGTTCGCCGACTAGGGCGATGACGTTTACATCAGCATCTGAATGGCGCGCAATCATACCCAAGAGCGTGCTCTTGCCGACGCCGCTGCCAGCGAAGATGCCCATGCGCTGCCCCTTGCCGCAGCTGACCATCCCGTCCAACGCCCTGACCCCGGTCCCCAATGATTCCTGGACACGACGCCTACTGAGCGGATCGGGCGGCGAACTATGAATATTGCGACGATCCTCGGCGTGTATTTGCCCGGCGCCATCGATCGGTTGTCCCAAGCCATCCAATATCCGCCCTTGCAAGCCGTGCCCGACTGGGATATAGAGCGGCATCCGGGTTGGAAAAACGTGCGTACCGGGTCGGATACCCTCAATCTCCCCCAAGGGCATCAACAACACCCGATTGCCCCTGAAGCCGACAACCTCCGCCCTGAGCGCATCCGATTGCGGATCGCCCAAAACACAAAGCTCACCTAGGGCCACATCCGCTGGGCCGACCGACTCGATGATCAAACCGACGATCTGGTTGACCTTGCCGTAGTGGGTCAGCGGATCAGTCTGGTCTATTGTATTTAGTAGATGTTGGCTATTCATTTTTCGTCTCGTCCATCGCATTGGCAACTGGTGCGACATCTCCCGTCCCATCGACCGCGACTTCACTTTCCGTCTCGCCAACGGTAATCGCGCCCCCGTCCGCCGCTTCAGCCACCGCGACCGCTACCTCCGCCTCTTCCTTGTGAAGGGCGAAGAAGGCGGCACGCAAACCGTCGTGCAGCACTTGCGCCTGCTCTTCCAAGCGGGCATCGACATTCTCTTCTCGTCCTTCGATCATACAACCGCCACGACCGACGTGATCACTCTCACGCACTTTCAATACCGCATCTGCGTCAACTTTATCGACCCAATAGTCTGCGAAGCGACGTGCGATCTGCAGATCCTCAGGATGGACTTTAATCTCCAGGTTGCTGCGATCGCCCAAATGGCGCAGGGCGTTGCGCACGACCTGCACCAACACTTTCGGACCGGTTTCGACCTGAAAACCGACGATGCGCTTGGCCAGCGCGGCGGCCAGGTCGACCACCGTTTCTTCGGCTTCTTTCAGTATCTGCGCGCGTTCAGCCACTAGGCTCTCGTGCAAAACCCCCATACGCGTCACCGCCTCGACCGCCTCCGCTTCCCGCTCGTCTAAGCCCACTTTGTAGCCTTCATCATAGCGCTGTTGATGCACCTGGCTGCGCTCTTCCTGACCGAGCGTTTCTGCTTCGTGAAATCGCTTATCGGCTTGGGCCTGCAGATATTCCATCTCTTGCCGCATCCGAACCTCCCATTCGCCATTGAGCTCCTTGCCAACCCCCGCGACTTGCTCGTCGATGATCTGTGCCAAGCCGATCGATCCGAGGTTTTGTTCCTCATCCTCCTCGTGCAAATCTCGTTCGGCCGCCCCCAAGGTGATGACTTCTCCCCCCAGGCGCACAGTGCGAATTATTTTTGACACGGCATCCCTTCCATTATTAGATCACGCGCTCGCCAGCTAATATACGCAACCGACCGCTGCCTACGCCGTCTCTTTCATGAGCATGGTGCGGATCAGCTTCGCCGCGTCCTCCGGACGCTCGCGCACTCTTTGCTGTACTCTTGTTATGATCGCCTCATGCGGCGTCTCCGGACGCTCGAAATCCTCCTCCTCGATATCGCCCGAAATCTCGCCCAAAACTTCGAGTTCCTCGTCGACCCCGACACCGCGACCTATGGCCTGGATAATGAAGCGCAAGGTGATCAATGCAGCGATAATACCCAGAATCTTCGCCACATTGATGGCGATATCAGTCCAGAATTCCTGCCGTACCGCAGCCTCCAATGCCTCCTTGGCCTGGATTTCCTGGGTCTTGTCGAAATTCATCGCGAAAACCGTAAT
>JAPKDN010000539.1 GCA_028822575.1 Alphaproteobacteria bacterium
AGACAAGCGCAAGCCGGTAATGCGCTGTCCACAACATTCCTGAGCCTATGCGCTGGATGGCAGTCTAACCGACACGCCTATGATCAATAGGCTGGACAGCCATGACTGCGCCACCGTCGACAAAAGCAAGCTTGGTCTACGCCCGATGCGGGTCGGGCTATGGAATGATCTGGTCTTCGTCAATCTCTCCGTTGACGCGCCATTCTTGGAAGAGCACATGGAGCCGCTGAACGCGCGCTGGGCCGCCTATACCTTCTTAGAAATGCGCCACGCGGCGAAAGGGTAGCTGCTAATAGAAAATTACGGTGAATCCTATCACCTGCCCTGGATCCACCCGAGCCTGAATGACCGCTCCCCCATGGATCAGCACAAGCATGCCTTCGTCTCGGACAATCATTTCGGCCAGATTACCGATCAATTCACCGCCAACAAGGTCGATAACAGCCCGTTCACACCCTTCCTCGGCCTGACCCGAACCCAGGAGTTCTCGGGCGAGTATCCGATCGTCTTCCTGAACGTCATACGAGGCATTCAGCGCGACCATTTTTTTGCATCATCACCGACCCCTTTGCCGTGGATCACACGCACGAGCTGATGCATCGGTACATGGTCGGCGACGTTACCGACCGCCCCGATTATCAGTCGGCTTTTGACAACCTAATCGAGCCATGGAAAGAGGTGTTCATCGAGGATGTCTGGGTGGTTGCGCGGATGCAGATGAGGGCGTCTCGGACAGGTTCGGTGGCGGGGTCTTGCCACCCTCTCACGATTATATAACACAGCGATTCATGCAGCGGGTCGCGGAGAGCCTGGCGGGATAGCGGCTTTTATTTACTGAATAATCGGCCCAGGCTTGGTATCGCTTCCTGAACGCCCGAGAGCAGCAGCATATGCCAGGCCAAAGCGTGATTGCTGCTGGTTACTGGGCAACCTAGCACGTCTTCTAGGTCGGGTATCAACGCGGCGGCGCGAAGCGAGGTGCAGGAGATAAAGACCGCGTCGAGATCCCGATCCTTGAAAAGGTCGATCACCGCGGCTCGGATCGAGGCGGGTGTGATCATCCCCGCGCGGTTGTCGTTCGGCTCGGAAAAGGTCGCGGCGATTTGTACGGAAATGCCCTTTTTCTCGAAATGCGCGCGAAGCGGTGCGTTGACCTCCTCGACGTAGGGCGTAAGGAGCCCAATCCGCGCGGCGCCAAGGGCGCGCAATGCCTCGATCCCGGCGGTGATCGGCGTGGTCACCGCAACACCCGGGCGCTCAGCATGGATCGCCGCGGCGACCTTGTCTTCTCCGATAACCACCGAGGCCGAGGTACAACCATAGCCAACTACATCCAACGGAACGCCGGGCAGGACCGTCGCCACCGCCGCGCTAATACGTGACCCCATCGCCCTGAGGCTTTCACGCGTCACGATCGGATCCATCGGTATACGGGTCGTATAGAGCTGAACCCCCTCGACCCGCCCCGTCAGAAGCGCCAATTCATTGTCGATCACATGATCTGTCGCCAGCGCGATCAGACCCATCCGTGCGCGCCTTGCAATGATGTTCTCGACCTTGTTGGGGACTGCCTCGATGATCTCCATGGCGCGGCTTAAACGTCGACAGACAGCGCGGCGCCATCATGGCCCGGGTCGGCACCACCATCCATGACACCGTCAGTAACCCGGATCCCGTGGACGGCACCGATCCCAAAGGTCGTGGCGCTGCGGGCTATCTCATAGCCCTGCCCTTCCAGATGATTGGTCACATAGGTTGGAATACGGCTCATCACGTCGATCAGATCGCTAGTCGAGGAGAACCGAGGCGCAGATACCGCCTCGAGCATATTCATGTCGTGATCGACAACGTTTAAGATCGCCTGGAGAATACCCATGGCGATCTGGGTGCCGCCGGGAGCTCCCAACACAATTCTGGGGACGCCGTCCTTGGAGACGATAGTTGGGGCGAGAGAGGTAAATCGGCTCTTGCCCGGCGCGATCGAACCGGCCCGGCCCGGGCGCGGATCGAAGACCGCCATGCAACCATTGAACATAAAGCCAAGACCGTCAGTGATTACGCCGGACGGCATGCCCAGTGAATGGGTCATGGTCACGCAGTTGCCCTCGGTGTCGATCACCACGACATGCGTGGTGTCCTTTGGTTCAGGCTGTCCGATCCGAGTGACATGAACTTTCTCGCCAGCGCGGATTTTTTGAGCCGAGGCCGCGGCATGCTCCTTGGAGAGTAGCTTTTCTAGCGGAATTTCGACGAAGTCCGGATCACCGACAAAGTTATCTTTATCGACGGTGGCCTGCTTCATCGCCTCGACGACGGTGCGGATATAGTCGGGTGTGTTATGGCCGATACCACCGAGATTGAAATTCTCCAAAATGTTCAACATCTCAAGCAACATCACCCCGCCGCCCGGCGGCTGATTGGTGGCGATGTCATGGCCACGGTAAGTGCCCCGCAACGGGTCGGTACGCGTGGTACGGTAGCCAGCCAGATCGTCATAAGACAGCAGCCCGCCATTGGCCGCCATGTCCTCGGCGACCCGCTCTGCAATCTCTCCCTTATAGAAGATATCCGGTCCTGACTTAGCGATCCTGCGCAAGGTCTCGGCGATGTCCGGGTTATGGACATGTTCGCCAATCTTTTTCACCCCACCATCGTCGCGAAAATAGATCTCGGCGCCAGTTTTGGAGAACCGCAGGCGTTCATCGACCTGGACCCGGCCGTGATCGGCGCCGTGGGTCCACCAGAAATGGACATGCGGGCGCACCTTGAACCCGTCCTCAGCCTGAGCGATGGCCGGGGCCACAACGTCGGTCCAGTCCCAGGTACCATAGTCCTCCACTGCCTCAGCATAAGCCTTAAGGCTGCCGGGTGTGGTGATCGAGCCATAGCCGAGGTCGTTCACATTACCTTTCAGAACGAAGCCGAAACCGTCGCGGGTCTCGCCCTCGACCAAGTGTTCCCACATCTCCGGCGTCGCGGCCATCGGGGTCTTGCCGTGAAAATCGATACAGGTGTGGACGCCCTTGGATGGCATATAGATCTGACAATTTCCAAACCCGGCGATGCCGCACATCTGCGGGTCGACCACACCTTGCACGAGAGCCGCGGCCATGGCGGCGTCGATGGCATTGCCGCCGGCCATCAAAACGCGAGCGCCGGCTTCGGCGGCTTCTGGTTGAGCGGCAACGATCATGGCTTTGGCGGGCATGGGTGATGGCTCCTCGAAGGCTAAGCGTGGATCATAGGCGAAACTTGCGGAGTGACCATCCGATTATTGGTTAACCGGTCGTCGCCTCCCGGATCACTCGCC
>JAPKDN010000540.1 GCA_028822575.1 Alphaproteobacteria bacterium
CAATCGGCGATTGATCGATATCGACGACCTTGTCGAGATTTTCGAGCCCTTCCAGGTAGTCATGCGGCCCGGGAATTTCTCGGGACCCGTGCAGCCGGCGCGCCACGGCCTTCCATAGGGTTTCGACGATCAGTGATGACTTGCCGCCACCAGACACGCCGGTAACACAAGTGAAGGTGCCCAGCGGCAGCGAGACATTGACCGATTGGAGATTGTTAGCGGTCGCGCCGCGCAGGGTGAGCTTCTTGCCGCGCTTACCCTTGCGCCGACGAGTTGGCAGTGCGATCTGTCGGACACCAGTGAGGTATTGGCCAGTCAAACTGTCGGACGATCGCATAACCTGTTGGGGCGTTCCCGCAGCTACCACATGGCCGCCATGCACACCGGCGCCAGGACCCATGTCGACCACATAATCAGCATGGCGGATCGCGTCCTCGTCATGCTCAACGACGATGACGGTGTTGCCCAGATCGCGGAGCCGTTTCAGGGTCTCCAGCAGTCGGTCGTTATCGCGTTGATGCAGGCCAATCGATGGTTCGTCCAAAACATAAAGCACGCCGGTCAAGCCGGAGCCAATCTGCGAGGCTAGACGGATCCGTTGACTCTCGCCGCCTGATAGGGTGCCGGAGGACCGTGATAAGGTCAGGTAGTCGAGGCCGACATTGTTGAGGAACCCCAGCCTCTCCTTGATCTCTTTCAGGATGCGATAGGCAATCTCGGCTTGTTTGCTGGTGAGTTGATCGTCCAGGGTGTTAAACCAGTCGACCGCCTCGGCGATCGACATGTCGGTGATCTCGGATACGGTCAGGCCGGCGATCTTCACCGCTAGCGCCGCTGGTTTCAGGCGTTGTCCGCCACAAGAATCGCAGGGGGAAACCGCCTGGTATTGTAACAATTCCTCGCGCGCCCAGGCCGAATCCGTCTTCTTGAACCGGCGCTCCATGTTTGGGATTAAGCCTTCGAACGCCTTGGTCGTTTGATAGCTTCTTAGTCCGTCGTCATACGTCATCACCACCGGCTCGGAACCGGTGCCGTATAGGATTGCGTTTTGGATATTCTTGGATAGATCCTGGAACGGTATATCCATCTTGGCTTTGTAATGTGCGGCCAAGCTTTCCAGGGTTTGCATGTAGTATTTCGATGATGAATTCGCCCAGGGCGCGACTGCGCCGCCTTTCAGGGCGCGGCTTCGGTCTGGGACCACCAACTCGGCGTCGAAATACATCTTGGTCCCAAGGCCATCGCAAGCTGGGCAGGCACCAAACGGATTGTTGAACGAAAACAGCCGGGGCTCGATCTCATCGATGGTAAAGCCGGATATCGGACAAGCGAACTTGGCGGAGAAAGTGTGACGGTCCCCGCTAGTTGCGTCTTCGGCGAATAGCAGGCCGTCGGAAAGTTCTAGCGCGGTTTCGATCGAATCGGCGAGGCGAGTTTGCAGCCCCTCGCGCACCACCAGCCGGTCGACCACCACTTCGATGTCATGCTTGTATTTTTTGTCCAGCGCCGGGACGTCGTCGATCTCCAGCATCTTGCCGTCGACCTTGACGCGCTGAAAGCCGCGCTTGCGAAGTTCGGCCAACTCACGTTTGAATTCGCCCTTCTTACCGCGCGCGATCGGTGCCAAAAGATAGAGCCGCGTACCCTCGGTCAGTGCCAGGACGGCGTCAACCATCTGACTGACGGTCTGACTTTCGATCGGCAGACCAGTCGCAGGTGAGTAGGGAATGCCAACCCTGGCATAGAGCAGGCGAAGATAATCATAGATCTCGGTCACCGTGCCGACCGTGGATCGAGGGTTGCGAGACGTGGTCTTCTGCTCGATCGAGATCGCCGGCGATAAGCCCTCGATCAGATCCACATCTGGCTTCTGCATTAGTTCCAGGAACTGTCTGGCATAGGCCGATAGGCTCTCGACATACCGGCGCTGGCCTTCGGCATAGATCGTATCAAAAGCGAGTGATGACTTGCCTGACCCGCTGAGGCCGGTAATCACAATTAGCCGATTGCGCGGGAGGTCGACATCGACATTTTGCAGATTGTGCTCCCGGGCGCCGCGCACCAGGATTGAATTTCTCTCGCCGGGACCGTCCATGTCGCTGTCACCAATGCTTGGGAGTAAGTTGGGATGAGCAATATATGGGCCTGGCGGGATCGAAGGCCACTGTCAGAAATCGCTCCGATGAACTTCATCTGGGGGTAATTTGTGGACAAGTGAACATCTTGTCATCGTTTCAATGTGTTGGCCGACCCCGATGAATTTCACACGTCGGACAGGGGCTAAATTTGTTGTTCTCACGGCACGATTTCGATCGGCTTGCTACTAGTCTCCCCCTTATGGATATGGGAGACTGTAGACGAGTCGACATCGAACTCTGGACGGAAGTCATGGCTGGTAGCGTTAACAAGGTCATTCTTATTGGAAATCTCGGCCGTGATCCCGAGGTCCGAAGCATGCAAGACGGCGGCAAAATCGTGCAGCTCTCAGTGGCGACATCGGAAAGCTGGCGGGACCGTGCCTCAGGAGAGCGTCGCGAACGGACTGAGTGGCATCGGGTTGTCATCTTCAACGAACAACTCGCCAAGATCTCCGAGCAGTATCTTCGCAAGGGATCGACTGTCTATCTTGAGGGGCAATTACAAACCCGCAAATGGACGGACCAACAGGGCCAGGAAAAATATACCACTGAGGTAGTGCTGCAGCGCTACCGAGGCGAGCTGACGATGCTAGGCGGTCGGGCAGACGGTGGTTCCGGCGGTGGCGGCTACGATGGGTATGATCAAAGTGGCGGCGGTGGATCGCAGGGCGGCGTTGATAGTGCCTCTGCGTCGGGGCCGGCGGGCGGCCCCGATGACCTGGACGACGAGATACCATTTTAAGAGGTCCGGGCCGCTTCTCCAAGTGTTTACGCCTCGGTATGTCTGGATCACTGACAGGATAAATACATCGCTGCGATATTATAATGATGGTTAGCGTCAAGGCCTTGGGAATGCTGAATTTTAGGCGGCCTGCGATCAGGCTTGAACATTGTTCGCATGTGCGAAATGTGTTATGAATGATAGCGAATCGCTGGGGCGCTGTGGACTGTCGTTCACGGCTTTGCCGGAAGGTCGCTGCTTTGAGTATTAGTGTAACTCACCCGGCGGTATTGTGACGGATTCGGATAAACATTTACCCGACATTGCGCCTGTTTCAATAGAAGACGAAATGAAGCGCTCTTACCTCGATTACGCAATGAGCGTGATCGTTTCAAGAGCGCTGCCGGATGTGCGTGATGGCCTGAAGCCGGTTCACAGGCGCATTCTCT
>JAPKDN010000017.1 GCA_028822575.1 Alphaproteobacteria bacterium
CGTTGATGGAGTTTTCACCTATTATGATGGCTGGGTTTACGTAGCTATCAATTCGCATTTTATGAAGTCCTGGCGAAAGCATTTTTGCAAAAATAAATACCGCTTTATATCTCCGGCGATCGCTCCACGAATATTCTTGGTCGCCAATCGACTGCCCTGGAACAACCTCGAAAGTTCGAACGTTGATACTGTTTGAACGGCTTGCGACAAAGTTTTCTTTTTGAGAAAACCATCCTTTTACATCCATGGCAACAAACATTTGGACCAAATTATCGTCCGTCACAGCTACGATATCCATGGCAACGGGTGTGTCGTTATTAGCGCCTGGAACCGCCGATATATTTATCCGCTTAGTGTCTATGTCACCTGCCACCAATGACGATAGCCCTGAGCACCCTAGCAATGAAAAAACGCACATCAAAATAGTGAGTGAATTTTGGAACCGGGTGGCAAAAAACCGAAATTTGTGCCGTTGCGTAATCCCATCATTCATTGTCCACCCCCCAGACATTTTGTAAAACGTTAAGGCCTGCTGATGCTGCTTGCGATTAGCAAATAGAGCACCCTGAGAAATAAAAATCAAAATGCCTGACGCTTAAATCATCAAAGTCTAGAAAGATTCATCCATACGAATAGTATAGCCTGGCGCTATCAAGGATTGATATCATCAAAAAATGGCCGCGATGCCCATTCGCTTCATGAGTGTGGCAGCGTGTGACTGGCTCACCTTGGACCCTTCCTGCGTCAGCAGGCCCTGTAACATCCAGCTGCCCGCGAAAGGAAACTCGGTATGTTACTTGTCGATCCGATGCATCAGCTTTAGATCTGCACCCGACACTAGGCGGTGCTCATAATAAGCGCTGGCGCGAACACACATGTGGTGCCTTCCAAAAACTGGCCCCGCTATTGCGCGATCTGGTTAAGGTGAAAATCAAAAAATTTGCACCGGCTCGACCAGGGTTTTCTCGCCCATTTTCGCGGCAATCTTGCTGACATTGCGCGGGAAATTCACATATACCAAATGTTCAGTTTTACTGAACGCCTCCGCTCCGCTGGCTGTGTATTGGCGATATGCACCTGAACATCGATCTTGAGAGTATAGATCCGCCGGCCACTCCCAAAGCTCTTCGAGGGTCTGGGGCTGGAAAATGGCAATTCTTGACAATCTAGCCGAGACAAGCGCGGTGCTCGAAAGCTCAAGACCCGCTAGGTTTTTATCCAGCAATCAGCCCGAGCCCGTATTTACCGAAGGAGCTTGTGAAATTAAGATGTGATATCGCTTGATATCCAATGTCATTGGGCTTTGGGAGAGGTCCAGTGCCAGCAACTAGTTCGCTCTATCGGCGTTAACAAAATTAGCGACATCCAGGTTGCGGGGCCTGACATCGGCGCGATGGAGGTCCACATCCTCTAGCGCCGCCAATTCTAGATTCGCACCCTGCAAATTCGCTTCTGTCAGGTTCACACCAACACAGGCGCATCTGCCCAGATCGGCGCGATACAGTTTTACACCCTTTGGACCAACCTCCAAAAACTTCACGCCGGACGCCGCCATTCCAGAATGGTTTTCTCCACTCAGATCGGTGCGTACGAGGTTATAGTTCTACAAGTAGCTGTTTTGAAAATCAGTGGCCTGCCGTATCGAATGGTAAACGTCCTTCAACTCGATCGGCCGCATTCCCCCTCCGTCAGGGTCAGACAGCTCCAAACGGAGCGAGTCAGAACGGGATATCTCGCACTTTACCCAAGCTCCTACGCCAGGACAGCGTTCAAGCACAAGTTGGAGAATGATTATGTCAGGTTTCTCAATGAATTAGATGTGGTTTGAATCGTTTGTCAGGCAATTTCTGAAACCGGGCCGCTATTCACGCTGGCGGGTCAACATCCGGCCCAGGCGGCGGCCACCAAGCACATGGATATGGAGATGCGGCACTTCTTGAATTCCATCGTCGCCATTGTTGGAAATTATCCTGAAGCCCGGCTCCTCCAGCCCCATGATCTTCGCAACCTCTCCAATCGCCCGTATAAAAGCCGCCTGTTCTTCGGCACTTGCTCGTGCGCTAAAAGCCACCATGTTTTCGTAGGGCCCTTTGGGAATCACCAGAACATGTGTAGGGGCCTGGGGATCGATATCGTGGAACGCCAAGACATGCTCGTCCTCAAATACTGTCCGGTTTGGAATTTCACCCCGCAGGATCTTCGCAAAAATATTCTCGGGGTCATAACTCATCGCCTAACCTTTCTTATTGTTCGGGCCACCAGCGCGGTTGGCTTTTTCCTCGAGACCGGATGTACCTGCCCGACGGGCCAGCTCGTCCCAAATTTCCCTGGGATCAACTTCTGCAGCGGCCCAAAGAACTAGCAAATGATACAATAGATCAGCACTCTCGGCCGTCAGGGTCTCTTTTGAACCAGATAGCGCCGCAACAACCGTTTCGACGGCTTCTTCCCCGACCTTGCGAGCAATTATCGGCATTCCCCGCTCAAACAGTCCCGCGGTATAGGAGCTCTCGGCATCGCCGCCCTTGCGGCTGGCGATCACCCCGAAAAGGGCGTCGATAGGATGGGTCATGGGTGTGGCCTAACCGGTATACCCGCCTCGGCCATGCGCGCCTTGGCGTCGGCGATGCGGAACTGGCCGAAGTGGAAAACCGAAGCCGCGAGCACGGCCGACGCGCCACCTTCGAGAACGCCCTCGGCGAAATGGTCCAGGGTCCCAACCCCACCCGACGCGATTACCGGCACGGACACCGCATCTGATATAGCCTTGGTCAGAGGCAAGTCGAAGCCAACCTTGGTTCCGTCCCGATCCATCGATGTCAGCAGAATCTCACCAGCGCCGTATTCCACCATACGACGCGCCCAAGCGACGGCGTCTATCCCAGTTTCGCGCCGCCCACCATGCGTGAAGACCTCATATTGTTCGGGTCCAACACTTTTGGCATCGATGGCGACCACGATACACTGCGTTCCAAATTTATGTGCGGCCTCACGAACGAATTCGGGGCGATTGACCGCCGCCGTCATGATCGACACCTTGTCGGCTCCAGCCAACAGCAATTTACGAATGTCCTCGACCGTCCGCACCCCTCCACCGACGGTCAAGGGCATAAAGCATTGCTCGGCGGTGCTGGCAACAACGTCGAACAGAGTGTCGCGATTGTCACTGCTCGCTGTGATATCGAGAAAGGTCAGCTCATCGGCGCCCTCGGCATCATAGAGCTTGGCCTGTTCCACTGGATCCCCCGCATCGACAAGATCCAGAAAATTGACCCCCTTAACGACCCGGCCATCCTTGACATCCAGGCAAGGTATAACCCGAACCGTCAGCACGGCACACACTCCGTCACTGCGCCGGACAACAGCCGCAACCCTTCCGCGAGGTCCAACCGACCATCATAAAGAGCGCGCCCACAAATCACGCCAGCAATGCCCGCGGCAGAGCGCGCTCGGAGCTCGACTAAATCCGCCGCCGATGAAACACCACCGGAAGCAATGACCGGCGTGGTGATTGCCGCCGCGAGGGTTGCCGTCGCCTCAACATTCACCCCGACAAGCGCACCATCTCTATCTATATCGGTAAATATGATGCCCGCGACCCCACAATCTTCGAAACGTCTGGCCAAATCTAGAGTGGCGACCGACGAGGTTTCGGCCCAGCCCTCGGCGGCGACCATTCCATCACGGGCATCGATACCAACCGATATTCGATCCGGGAAAGTCCGGCACGCAGCGCGAACCAACTCGGGATCCCTCAAGGCCGCCGTGCCCAGAATTACCCGGGCCACCCCGCGCTCCAACCAGGCCTCTATCCCCTTCATATCGCGGACACCACCACCAAGCTGTACCGGTGTTCCGACGGAAAGAATAGCCTCCACGGCCGAGCCATTAACGGACCGGCCGGCGAAGGCACCATCAAGGTCAACCACATGGACCACCTGACAGCCAGCATCCCGGAAGGCCGTAGCCTGAGCGCTTGGGTCTGTATTGTAAACTGTAGCGCTGTCCATCTCGCCCTTCAGCAGACGCACACAAGCACCATCTTTAAGATCAATCGCGGGATAAAGAATCAAGAGGATTTTCCATCTGCCTTGGGGCGCGGGATCAAGGTTTTATAATAAAATTGCCCCGCCACATCACGCCCGGCGACCCGCGCGTAAAATGGGTGGGATCCAAAGTGGACATAGCCCAGCCGTTCGTAGAGCCGGATCGCGGCGATTTGCGTTTCCCGGACATCCAGATTCAGAACCTGAAACCCTAAATCGCGCGCGTGATTCTCAGCGGCCTCAACAAGCTTTGCCGAAAGGCCATGACCACGAGCCCAGGGCGCCACGAAATTGGTTGTCAAATTACAGGCAAAGCTCTGCGCCTCGTTATTCCGCGTGGGTGTTAGAATTTGGCACGATCCGGCGATCACACCATCAAGGCGACCAACCAATAGATGACGCTCCCGAATCAGAATCACACCGCCCCAATAGGCTTCCAACACATCATGTTCAGGCGGCGTTAGCCAACCAAAGCCTCCACCATCGCGAATCGCGGCTTCGGCGGCGTCACAAAGATCATTAAGATCCGCCGCCACGAGACTTTCGATGTGCTCCACGCGGATATCAGGGGGCGAGAAGGTTGTGTTGTCTGAATTCATGACAGAGCCCTTCATGGTCGCCAGGCCAGAAAATCGCTGATCAACCGCAGCCCAGACGCCTGGCTTTTTTCAGGATGAAATTGGGTCCCTAGGATATTATCGCAACCCACGACTGCGGCCACGGTCTGACCATGATCGGTGGTCGCGAGAACATGGTCAGACGAGGCCGGGCGCATATGGTAACCATGCACGAAATACACAAACGGCCCACCTTCAAGACCGGCCAAAACTGGGTGGTTCGCGGCTTTGACATCCAACTGGTTCCATCCCATATGGGGGATTTTAAGTCTCTGTCCCTCCACACTCGGTTCTGGACGTAGGGCCTCAACCTTACCCGCCAACCAACCCAAGCCCCGGGTCACTTCATGTTCATGGCCACTATCGGCCATCAATTGCATCCCAACACAAATACCAAGGAACGGTTTACCAATCCTGATCACCTGCTCCTCAAGAGCCTCGCGCATTCCGGTGGCGGCGTTCAGCCCTTCCATGCAATCCGCGAAGGCGCCAACACCCGGTAAGACGATGCTCCGAGCCCGCCGAAGGTCTTTTGGGTCCGAGGTGACTAGGACTTCTGGCGCTTCCTCGGTTTGGCTCGCTGCCCAGGCAAATGCCTTCGCGGCCGACCTTAGATTGCCCGACCCATAATCGATAATCGCGACGCTCATAACGGGACTAAACCCCGCCGCCCAGGCCATCGGCGGTGCCGCCCAGCGATCCCTTGGTTGACGGCACGGAACCCGCCATACGCTGGTCGATGGTCACCGCCTGGCGAAGCGCGCGCGCCAGGGCCTTGAAGCAGGATTCGACGATATGGTGGGTATTCTCGCCATAAACATTCCGAACGTGCAGCGTAACACCGGCTGATTGCACGAAGGCCTGGAACCATTCCTTGAACAGTTCAGTGTCCATGTCGCCAAGTTTGGCCTGGGGCATCTTGACCCCCCAGACCATATATGGACGACCGGAAATATCCAGGGACACTTCTGTCAAGGTTTCATCCATTGGAATGCTCGCCGCGCCATAACGGGTGATCCCGGTTCGGGCCCCGAGCGCCTGCCGCACGGCCTCTCCGACCACATAGCCAGAATCCTCGGTCGTGTGGTGATAATCGATGTGCAGATCACCCTTGGCCTCAAGCGAAAGATCTATCAAGGAATGCCGAGAAAGTTGTTCGAGCATATGATCGAGAAATCCAATGCCCGTGCTCACATCATAAATACCAGTGCCATCAAGGTTGACGGCGGCGCGAATCCGCGTCTCTTTGGTGACGCGTTCGATGGTCGCGGTGCGCTGGTCGTTCATGATCGTTCATCCCGTCGCTTCGGCGCGCTATGTACCAGGATCCTCCGCGACTTGCCAGCCCAGGCAACTTGCTTGATTCAAACGCGGTGAGCGCCGCATAACACTGGTCCCTGGGGTCATCGGACACGAGGCAAGGCTTGGAATGGACGATCAATGAGTGAAAGCGGATCCACATGGCACGGCACCACAATTCTTTCCGTCCGTAAAAACGGCAAGATCGTCATCGCAGGTGATGGCCAGGTAACTCTCGGAAACACCGTGATTAAGAGCCAGGCACGCAAGGTTCGCCGGTTGTCGAGCGGCAATGTCATCGCGGGCTTCGCTGGGGCCACCGCCGATGCATTCACCCTTTTTGAACGGCTCGAGGCCAAGCTTGAGCAACATCCCTCGCAGTTGACCCGAGCATGTGTCGAACTCGCCAAGGATTGGCGAACTGACCGTTACCTCCGGCGCCTTGAAGCCATGATGGCCGTGGCGGACGAGGAAACTTCCCTGATACTGTCGGGTACTGGAGACGTCTTGGAGCCAGAGGACGGGTTGATCGGCATTGGATCGGGTGGGGCCTTCGCGTTATCGGCGGCGCGGGCCTTGGTCGACCGCGATGACATGGATTCTGAGCAAATCGCGCGGCGCGCCATGAAAATCGCGGCGGATATTTGCATCTACACGAACGAGAACGTAACCATCGAGTCGCTTTAAGCAGCGCCTACCGGGAATTCTATATGTCCGCTTTCAGTCCCCGCGAGATCGTGTCCGAGCTCGACCGGTTCATCGTCGGCCAAAACGACGCCAAGCGCGCCGTTGCTATCGCCCTTCGAAACCGGTGGCGTCGGCAGCAATTGCCTGACTCGATCCGTGAGGAAGTGCAGCCAAAAAACATATTAATGATCGGCCCAACCGGCGTGGGCAAGACGGAAATCGCGAGAAGACTAGCTCGATTGTCCGAAGCCCCGTTCATCAAGGTCGAGGCAACGAAGTTCACCGAGGTCGGCTATGTTGGTCGGGATGTCGAGCAGATCGTCCGCGATCTGGTTGAAATCGCCATCACCATGGTCCGGGTGAAGATGCGCAAGGAAGTCAACGCACAGGCGGAACTAGCCGCCGAGAACCGTGTGATCACGGCACTGGCCGGCGAAAACGCGCGGGAAGAAACCAGACAAAAGTTCCGCAAAATGCTGCGTGAGGGCGGACTTTCCGATAAGCAAATAGAGATCGAGACCACAGATGCCAGTGGGGGGATGCCGTCGTTCGAGATTCCGGGCATGCCCGGCGCGCAGGTTGGCATGATGAACCTCAACGACATGTTTGGGAAAGCCTTCGGCGGAAAAACCAAAATGCGTACCATGTCGGTCTCGGAATCCTATGAAGTGCTATTGGCAGAAGAAGCCGACAAGCTTTTGGATGAAGACCGCGTGGTCCGACAAGCCATCGATTCCGTCGAGCAGAACGGCATCGTGTTTCTTGATGAAATTGATAAGATCTGCGCCCGATCGGAACGCCAAGGCGCCGATGTTTCCCGCGAAGGTGTCCAACGCGATCTTCTGCCGCTAATTGAAGGCACGACCGTAACGACGAAGCATGGCGCCGTGCGCACGGATTTTGTCCTGTTTATCGCGTCCGGAGCGTTTCACTTGGCTAAACCATCCGACCTGCTTCCGGAACTTCAAGGCCGGCTTCCCAATCGGGTCGAGCTGCAGGCCCTGACACGAGATGATTTCAAACGTATCCTCACGGAGCCGGAAAACAGCCTGATCACCCAATACACGGCTCTGCTGAATACCGAACAGGTCACCCTGGACTTTCGACCCGACGCCATCGACGCGCTCGCGGATCTGACGGTCGAGGTAAACCGAAGCGTCGAGAACATTGGAGCCCGCCGACTGCACACGGTGCTGGAGAAGCTTCTGGACGAAATCAGTTTCAGCGCGTCGGATCGACCCGGAGAATCCGTGCTGATTGACGCGGAGTATGTGAAAATACGGGTAGGCGATCTCGCCCAAGACACGGATTTGAGCAAGTTTATTCTGTAACCCGAGGACCGGTGAGCGTCGTTCAGTGAGATGGGCCGGTTTGGTCCGCTGGATCACTCAACTCCGCGAGAAGCGCGTCCAGGCGTGAATCGTCCAACTCACCAATTTTTTGAGCCAATCGGTTAGCCAGCTCCGTCGCTTTGGGACTGAGGCCCGCAGTATCGACCACCACCCGAGGATGCGACAGATCCGCAGTCCGACATAGTGCCTCCGCATCGTCCCAAATCAAGCTGAAATACGCGCATATTTGGTGAATTAGCCCTATAGTGGGGCGGCCTCGGTGGCCGTGTTCCAAAGAAGACAGATAGGCGGGGGAGACTTGCAACGCCTGAGCCATCTTGGCCATCGTCACGCCTTTCTCATCGCGCAAGCTCCGAAGCCGTACTCCAAAGGGAGTCATGAATCCTGGCGGCGTTTCAGCAGGACGTAAAGCGCTCCCGATCCACCGTCCTTCGGTTGGGCCTGGGAATAAGCCAGCACACAGCCCCGCAAAGGTTCGTCTTTTAGCCAACTCGGTACCATGCGACGCAAAACTCCGATTTCGCGAACCTCTCCGCCACCCCAAGACATTTCATGTTCCTGGGCCAAACGGCGTCCCTTTCCGGTGATGACCAAAAGGCAACGCCGCCCGTGCCGGTGGCCATTCGTCACAAACCCGGTAAGGGCGGAACGCGCCTCAGTTTGGGTCATGCCGTGCAAATCGATCCGCCCATCGATCTCTCTCTTGCCGCGCTGTAAACGAAGCGCGGACCGTTTGTCCAACCCAGGGGACCGGCCGGGCCCATAATCATTCAAGGAGGCAGGAAAGACGGCGGGAGTATAATTCGATGGCGATGAAGGAGCCGGCGTCGCAATGCTTGTCTTGGGCTTCTTGGCCGCTTTCGCCTCGACACCCTTAACAATCGGCCGCGTGGATGGCGCAGGCTCCGGTCGAAGTGGCGTCACATCCGCCACGACTTTGTGGAATAAGTCCAAATCCTGGGTACTGGGCCATCTCGTCGCGCGCGCCTTTCCCATATCTATCGTCCCACGACCAGAATGTGGAGGCGCAGTGGGCCATGCACGCCTATCTCGATCTTCTGCTCGATATCGCCAGTTCGCGACGGTCCCGTGATAAAGTTCGCCGCTCTTGGCTGACCGCCATCTTGGTAGACCTGCCTTAGCCGGTCCCAAGCGTCCTCATAGGAACCGACGATCGCATCGCGCCGCAGCACAACTATATGCGTGGGTGGCACGAAATTCAGCGTTGTAGGGGTGCCTGGGCTCGACGCCAACAACAGGGTTCCTGTCTCAGCAACACCCGCGATGCTTGTCGTAAGGCTTGTTTCGTCAGACTCCTTGGCGGCACCAACGCGGGTTTCCAGTGTGGGAGCCGAACACCAATCAATGTCCATTAAAGCGGGCGCCTGGACCAAACGAGCGGGAAGATTCTCTCCCGCGAGATAGGAAGCCACCGCGACAGGAAGTTCGTCCATTGTGTCGACCGCGGCCACAGTGGCGCTCACCGCCCGTGCCTTAGCTATGAAAAGATCCACGAGGTTTTCCGGATCCAAGTCGACTCTCGCCGGCACGATATGTCGCGGATGGCGGCTCAGCCGGTCTTCAATGTCGCCCAAGGCCGCTTCATCAAGCGCGCCTCGGCCGAGAGAGCTGCGGATTCCGCTGAGAATCTGTCCGCGTGCGTCGCTCACTTTCCTTGCTCCCGACGGTATTGTTCCATGAACGTGGCGCCCTCGGGGACTGGTAGATCTCGAGTCTTCGTCCATCCTCCCGCGAAGGGAAGCCAGGGCAGACCGCCCCGGCCAAACGCAAGCAGGCGAAGCAGGCGGACGGTGAGGCCGTTAATCGTTCGGTAGAGCGCTGGTCGTGAAGCAAAGTATGACCACAGACTCAATGCTTTTCGGCCAATTTTTCCACCATGGCCGATTTGATAGCTCCGCTCTCTGTAGTGACGCATCATCTTGGTCAGGGGGATCTTCATGGGGCAAACCTCCTCGCATCGACCACAAAAGGTCGAGGCGTGCGGAAGATGCCCACTGTTTTCGACGCCGATCAGAGAGGGCGTTAGCACCGCGCCCATGGGCCCGGGATATACCCAACCATAGGCATGCCCGCCAACGGCGCCGTATACCGGGCAGTGGTTCATGCAGGCCGCGCAGCGGATACACCGCAGCATGTCCTGATTCTCGGTACCAAGCATTGCAGTTCTGCCATTATCGACCAGAACGACGTGATAAGCCTCCGGACCATCGAGATCCACCAAGCGCTTGGGTCCGTTAGAGACCGTCGTGTAGACCGAAAATTCTTGGCCCGTCGACGACCGGGCAAGAAGCCTGAGAACCGCCATGGCATCTTCCATGGTCGGCCACATTTTTTCCAAGCTCGCAACCACGATATGGGCCTTGGACAGGGTTTGGGTCAGGTCACCATTACCCTCGTTGGTAACGATAATGCTGGAGCCATTTTCGGCGACCAAGAAATTCGCGCCGGTGATTCCAACCTCGGCGGCGAAATATTTTTCGCGGAGCCGACCGCGAGCCTCGTCGGTAATATCTCGCGGATCGGACAGGTCGCGCGCAGGATCAAGTTCCTTATGCGCGGCCCGAAAAGTGTCGCCGATCTGCTCCTTTGTGACATGAACGGCCGGAACGATGATATGGCTTGGCGGTTCGTCACGAAGCTGAATGATATATTCGCCCAAATCAGTTTCTACGCGCTCGATCCCGCGATCATCCAAATAGGCATTCAGGCCGATCTCCTCGGCCACCATCGACTTTCCCTTGGTCACGACCCGGGCTCCCACGTCCCGACAGATCGCCATGACGGTCTCACAGGCCTCGTCGGCGTTTCGCGCCCAATGAACATGGCCACCACTTTTGATGACATTAGTTTCATAAATCTCGAGATAGGCGTCGAGGTTGGAAAGGGTGTGATCCTTGATATCTCGCGCGACATCGCGCAGCGCTTGAAACTCCGGCAAATCAGCCACCACTTCGGCGCGCTTCACGGGGAAACCAAGCTTGAGGTTTCCCAACGCCCGTTGCAGGATCGGATCGCGCAGCGCGACCCGCGCATTCCCTGGAAAGGCATGAGAGGTGGGTTGGTGTGTCATTTCTTTACCCGTCCGATAGCTGGCGTCGTCCCAGCCCCAGCTAGAACCTCGGCCACATGACGAAAGTCAACGCTCGACCCCGCACGGCTTGCCTTGCCGGCCATATTCATCAGACATCCAAGATCGCCAGCCAACACGGTGTCCGCGCCACTATTCTCGATATCCCTGATCTTGTTCCCTACCATGGCATCAGATATTTCTGGGTATTTCACGCAAAACGTCCCGCCAAATCCGCAACAAACCTCTGGTTCCTCCAGTTCACACAGAACCAACCCCCGCACCGAGTCAAGCAGGCGCCGGGGCTGTGTTTTAATGTCGAGCTCTCGCAAGCCGGCGCAAGAATCATGGTAAGCGACAATTCCATCGAAACCCACGGGCACCGTCACCGCTCCCAGAATGTCGACTAGAAAAGCGACCAGCTCGTGGGTCCGCGCCGCCAGGTGTTTAGCGCGATGCTCCAGGTCCGGGTCGTCGGCGAATAGCTTGGGCACGTGTTGGCTTAACATTCCCGCGCAGGAACCCGATGGTGCGACCACGTAATCGAAACCCTCGAAAGCGTCCAAAAACCCTCGAGCTACGGCACGCGCGCCAGCGCTGTCGCCGGAATTATAGGCCGGCTGACCACAACAGGTTTGGGCGGCGGGCACCTCGACGATACAGCCGGCGTCTTCCAATAGCTTGATCGCCGCGAAGCCGATACTTGGGCGAAAAAGGTCCACCAGACAGGTCACGAACAAACCAACCCTGATGGGAGGGCGCGATTCGGACGGATGACTTGTCATGGACATCAAAACTCCCCAGGCAGCGCTATTGACAGCAGGATGCGAAAATAGAGAAAGCGTTGCAAGCGTCCCGCGTCTGGGCAGCGGGCCGTCACCGCCCACGCGCAACTTTTAAAGTTCTTGGCAACAAAAGGTAAATCTGGCCTGTTGCCTTCATCGGCCCCGCTAGTGCACCAGCTGGCTCTCCGTGGCCCCAAAACACGTCACCACGAACAGCGCCCCGTATCGCGCCGCCTGTGTCCTGGGCGATCATTAGACGGCGCAAGGGCCGACCCGCTTCATCACCATGGTCCGCGACAAGCCAAACAGGTGCCCCCAACGGGATGACTCGAGGATCGACCGCCAGCGAGCGACCGGGGCTAAGAGGCACGCCTTGGGCCCCAATCGGCCCTTCACCCTTGATCAAGCGGAAGAAGATGTAGGAGGGGTTGCGGTTCATCGCGTCCCGCATCCGATCCGGGTGTGCCTTCAACCAGGCCCGAATTGATTGCAGCGAAATATTCTGCTTTTTGATCTCGCCCGATTTTACAAGGTCGCGTCCGATGGCGTGATAAAGATGCCCATTATGGCCGTCGTATCCGACCCTCAGTACCCCGCCATCGGGCAACAGAACCCGACCAGATCCCTGAATGTGAAGGAAGAATGCATCGATTGGATCATCTACCCAAACCAGGGGGGTCGCCTTTTTCGATAACGCGCCGGCCTCGATATCCGCGCGGGAGTGATAGGGTTTTAGGCGCCCATTAATAATTCGGCCGGCTATTCTTTCGCCACGAAGCTTTTCGCGCCAGTCCCCGAGAGTCGCGAGGATAAGATCTTCCGGTCTCTCATAGAGTGGGACATTAAACGTGCTGCCTCGATGCTCCGAGCCGCGTAGATTCGGTTCGAAATATCCGGTGAAAAGCCCGTCAGTCTTTCCACCGTCGGAAACTTGGTAAGCCTGGAACCATGTTTCGAAATAAAGCCGCGCGGTTGGATCACCGGTCCCATCGGGGGGGAGAGATCGGCAAGCCGGCACCCAATCGCGGGCACGCCCGCCAATAGATCGATCGGTCATCAAGCTTGATGCCGGCTTTTTCAGGAGCCGTCCGCAGGATCGCCGCAGCGCCGTCAAAGCATCGGCGACCCGGTCTAGCTTCCAATCTGGAAGGTCGGAAAAGGCGACAGGTGTGAATTGAGCGCCAGGCGGTTTTGGAGGCGCTTCAGGAACCGACGTGCATCCCGCGACAATCAGACCAATCAACAGAGCCGCGCGATAGGCCACCTGCTTTATGATCGGCGCGCCGGCCATTACCTCATCCTATGAACTTTCCTCGGGATCGCGCGTGGCGGCAAGCTGCCAGTTAGGGTCACTCGAGCGCAAATCACGGCTAAATACCCATATATCTCGCAGCGTATCGATTTTACTCGGATCGCCTTCGACCACGTCGCCCTGAGCATCGCGGGTAACCTTGACTTGGTCAGTGATGAATTCCACCGTGATCGAAACCAAGGAGCCGTCGAAAACAACACCGTCAATCGTTGCTGTCTTCATCGAGGAAATCGTGGTTTCAAGGGTTTCATTCGCTTTTTCTCGTTGCCCGATCGCTTCATCAAACCTTTCAAACAAGGATGGGCTCAATAAGCTTTCAAGCTGACTTCTGTCGCCGCGCGCGAATGCCGCGACGATCCACTCGAACGCTCCCTTGGCGCCACGCAGAAATTCTCGGTCGTCAAAACTCGGGTCAGCGTGTTTGAGCTGTGTCAGGCCATCCATCGCGGGCTCAATGCCGGCATTTTCCTCGGCCGGCGATTCCTTCCCCTCGTGGTCCGCGAGCGCGATCACATTGTCATTATCGGCCCCGTCCTCGGGTTCGCGCTTGAATGGATTGGCGCGACGCTCTTCTTCATGTCCGGTGCGGCGTCCCAACACCCGACGCAGCTGAAACACCAGATACCCGGCGAGCATCGCAAAGATGATAATATCGAAGAAAGCGAAACCGTCACCCATTTCGCGTTACCGATCAGAGGTTCTGCTGGACCGCCGACCGCCCTTTCTTTACCTGTCTTCACCGAAACGCCGGAACCTTCCGCACTCCCCGCTTGGAGCCATGGAAACCTGTTCCGCCCGAGATAACATTTACCGCTTGCGTTAAACAAAAACGGTGCTTCACCTTTACTTAAGCTTTCACCACGCAAAGAGCAACCATGGCCGCACTCGTTTTGCTTTGCCTCTTCATCGGCCTACCGGTCGCCGAGATCCTGACGTTCATAGAGGTCGGCGGCCGTATTGGAGGATTACCGACTATCGCGACCACGATCGTCACGGCGGCGATCGGCGCCGGTTTGTTCCGATTTCAGGGAATGAATACCCTCGCCCGTGCGCAGGCAAGCCTCCAGGGGGGTAAAATGCCGCTGGAAGAGGTAATCGGTGGTCTCGGCCTCATCGCTGCGGCAGTCTGCCTCTTCGTTCCCGGATTCATTACCGATATAGTCGGGTTTCTGCTATTCATGCCGCCATTGCGGCTTGTGATCCTTGGTGGGATGTTGCGGTCCGTTTTGGCGCGGGCCCAGGCCCAAATGTCCGCCAGTGGCTTCGGGCCGGGTCACGGCATGAGGCCAAGCAATGTTGGCGGTGACACCATCGATGGTGAATTCAAGGATGTAAGTGAGCCAGAAGTTGAGCCTCCCGTCCTTGAGGCGAAGCCCCAGGAAGGTTTGGCGCAGCGGAGTTGGGATAAAAAATGATATTCGTCCGTCACGGTCAGTCCGAGTTCAATGTGGTCTATGGCGAGACTAGGCAAGATCCGGGTATCGAGGACCCAGCGATCACGGCGCTTGGCGCGGCGCAGGCTCATGCCGCCTCCGAGGCTCTAGGCGATCAAGGAATAACAAGATTGATCAGCAGCCCCTATACGCGAGCGTTGCAGACCGCTTCAATTATCGCTGAAAAACTCGATCTTCCGATTTCCATAAACCCGATCGTTCGTGAACACTACGCTTTCTCGTGTGACGTTGGGACCTCGCGCGATATTCTCGCCAACGCTTGGCCTGGGATTGATTTTTCCCATCTCGACGAGCGTTGGTGGCCCAAGGAGGACGAGACCGATGGTCTCGTCGCGGCGCGCGGCCTGTCCTTCCTTGAAGAAACAGCGGCGCTTCCCGATAGAGAGTCGCTGGCCGTTGTATCTCATTGGGGCTTTATCAAAAGTATCACCGGTCTACGGGTAACCAATGGAACGGTCCTGCGTGTAGACCCTGACGGTCGCGGCGTGGTTGTGGCAAAGCCGGATCCATGATAACTGGCGGCACATGAGGCTAGGATCTGGAGTTCTTTTTGCGAGGGATTATCGATGACTGATGCCACCGATACGACGGCGCCGACAGCACAAAACGCTGGGTCCCTGCCGATTCAGGTTAACGCACAATACGTCAAAGACCTGTCCTTCGAGAATCCTCGGGCCCCCCAGAGCCTCCAGACGCAGCAAGGGCAGCCCAAGGTCGATGTTCATGTCGACGTTAAGGCGACCAAACTCTCAGATTCAGTTTTCGAGGTGGTGCTGACAACCACCGTGAATGGCACCGGCGACGAGGGCCAATTGTTTCTGGTGGAACTAAGCTATGGCGGTGTCTTTACTCTTGAGGGGCTTCCAGAAGAGCATTTACAGTCCGTGTTGCTGGTTGAGTGCCCCCGACTTTTGTTCCCGTTCGCCCGGAACATCGTCGCCGACATAACTCGCGATGGAGGGTTCCCTCCGCTTTTGATTCAGCCCGTGGACTTCGCGCAGCTTTACCGTCAATCGCAAGAAGAAGGTGCACGGGCTCCAGCGGGCGAAACCATCGTTCAGTAAGGCCGCGACACGGCGCTAATCATTCCGCCAGATCGGGTCGCGGATCTGATCCAACAACCCGGCATGCGCGGCTTTTTCCTCGGCGCTGGTGGTGTATTTTCGTGGCGGCCGGGTCATGGGTTGTCGAATTTCCAGGGCAGGTCCGGCTTTTGCTTCCTTGGCGAGCTCGAGGCCGGGCTGTCGGCCTCCGATCAACTCCAGATAAACCGCCGCCAAAAGGTCCACATCCACCAGCGCGCCATGAAGACCCCGGTGCGTGTTATCGATCTCGAAACGGCGACACAACGCATCCAGGCTTGCCTGCGCGCCTGGGTACCGGCGTCGCGCCATTTGCAAGGTGTCGACAACCCGATCCATGGGAAGATCCAGCCGCCTCAACCGCCCAAGTTCCATATTGATAAAGCCCATGTCGAACCGGGCATTGTGGATAATTAGTCTGTCCTCGGCAATGAATTCAAGAAAACCATCAACAACTTCTGCAAAGCGCGGAAAGTCAGACAGGAATTCGCGGGACAAACCATGCACATCGAAGGCGCCCTGATCAACGTCACGTTCGGGATTGATGTAGCAATGGAAACGATTTCCTGTTGGGACATGATTCAGCAGTTCTTGGGCGCCGATCTCGATTATTCGATGCCCGCCCAAGGC
>JAPKDN010000018.1 GCA_028822575.1 Alphaproteobacteria bacterium
CTACGCCGCATGGCGGAAGCCATCGATCAGGCCCGAGTTATCTGCTTCCTGGCTTCCCAGGACGCCGATTACGTGACCGGACAAACCATCGACGTTTCCGGCGGGCTCGTTTGAGCCGCCAACACCCCAAAACCAAGGAGACCAAACATGGCCGAAGTTGAAAGAAGCGACCTCTACAAGAAGGGCGATGCCCTGCGCCGCAAAATGTATGGCGACGAGGCTTATGAGCGCGCGAATAACGGGGTTTATGGCGACCCGATCATGCGCAAGTTCCTGGATGTGGCGACGGAGACCGTGTTCGGCGCGCTATGGACCCGCCCCGGCCTCGACGTCAAGACCAGGGCGTTGATCTGCGTGGTCTCGGACATCTCGACCCAACGCGAGGACGAGCTGGAAATCCATCTGCGCTTCGCCATCGGCCAAGGTTGGACCGAGGATGAGTTACTGGAAACCATGCTGCATCTTTCGGGCTATATCGGCGTGCCCTGTGTTCGAGGCGCCATGCTCGTGGCTAAACGGGTGTTCGCCGAGATTCGCGAGGAAGCGAGCAAGTAGCGCTCCTCTATCGGGACTTTCTTGACCGTGGATCCAACGCCGCCTGCAAGCCATCACCCAAAAGGTTGAAGGCGATCACGGTCACGAAGATCAGCATGCCCGGCCACACCGCCAGGGCCGGCGCCTCGGAGATCAGATCCTGGGCGCCGGTCAGCATGTTGCCCCAGCTCGGCACCGGTGGCTGAATGCCAAGGCCGAGAAAGCTCAACACGCTTTCAAAAAGGATCACATTACCCACTGTCAAAGTCGTGGCAACCAGGATCGGCGAAGCGGCGTTGGGCAAGATATGGCGGAGCATAATGTGCGCCGGCCCGAAACCCTGGGCCAGAGCCACCAGAACGAATTCCCGCTGCCGCAAACTCAAGGTGGCGGCGCGCACCAACCGGGCCACCGTCGGCCATCCAACCAAGGCGATGATCACCACGATCCTTTGCAGGCTGAAGGATTCGGAGTTGGAAATCGCCTCGGGCAGGCCGAGTTTCCCAGGGTCCACCGCCGCCAGCACAATTAGCAACGGAAGCAGCGGCAACGAGATCACGCCGTCGGCGAAACGCATGATCACGGCATCGACCCGACCGCCGAAATATCCCGAGACCAAGCCCAGGCACGTCCCAATCGCCGCCGAGGCGATGGCGGCGGTAAATCCAACCAATAAGGATACCTGGCCACCCCGAAGCAGACGCAACAACAGATCCCGGCCTAACTCGTCGGTACCAAGCCAATGCTCGACGCTCGGCGGAGCCGCCCGGTCGAACAGGTTAACGGCCTCGGCGTCCAGGCCCAGCGCGGCCTCTATCACCGGTGACGCCAAGGTCGCGATGAAGAGCCCGGCCAAAATCCAAACACTCGCCACCACTAGCCGATAACGCCGGAACCGCCGCCAGGCGCCGGGTTCACCGCGCGCAAGGTTGCCGGTGCTCATGCTCCTCGCTCCACGCGGTAATGGATGCGCGGGTCGAGCCAGACATAGGCGATGTCGGCGAGAATATTGGCCAGCAAGGTAATACCCGTCGCCAGCAAGAGGCCCACCAAGGCAAGATTGTAATCGTTGCCCATCACTGCGTCATAGATGGTCTTTCCCATGCCAAGCCAGGAGAACATGGTCTCGGTCACCAAGGCACCGGAAAACAAAGACCCGAAATCCAGCGCCACAATCGTTACCACCGGCAACAACGCGTTGTGCAACGCGTGCCGCCAGACCACACGCCCCTCGCCCACGCCCTTGGCGCGCGCAGTGCGGATATAATCCTCGCACAGGACCTCGATCATCGCCGCTCGGACATGGCGGGTGTACCCGGCGATACCCGCCGCCGACAATGTCAGGATCGGTAGGACCATATAGGGCAGTCGGTCCAGCAGGCCGTTCTCGCCGATGGTCCCCATGCCACTGGCCGGCAGCGCGCCAAGCGAGACCGCGAAGAACAAAATCAACAGGAGTGCCAACCAGAACGGCGGAACCGAAATTCCAGCGAAGCACAAAAGGTTGATCACCTGATCGGTCCAGGACCCAGGCCGCCGCGCCGCGTGGATACCCGCCGGGATCGCGATCGTCAGCGCTACGAGAAGTGAAATCGACATCAGCACCAGTGAGTTCAGCAGTCGTGGCCCCAGAACCTCCAACACCGGCTTGGCGAACAGCCTGGAATAGCCAAAGTCGCCGACAACGGCGTTCTCGAGCCAGGCGCCGTAGCGCTCAAGGATCGGTCGATCCAGCCCCTGCAGCGCTTTCAACCGCGCGACATCGGCCGCCGTGACATTCGGGTCGGCGCCGATCATCAAATCAATTGGATCTCCCGGCATCAGTCCAAGTAGGACGTAGATCACGAAGGACATAATCAACAGGACGAAGGCGGATTGGATCAACCGGGAGAGGGTGAAGGTGATCATCGGGGGAATGCCGACGAGACGGCGCGCGATGAAGCCGTGAGATCAAAAAAACCCGAGATCCCAACGAAGGCCAGTCCCCCCATCGACCTACCGTCGCACATCAAGCACGATCCCGCGCGGTGGAATGCATACTGGATGACTGACTGAATATAGATTGCCTGAATGTCATTGTTCCCCCGCAAAAAATCCTGTCATCCCAGCGAAGGCTGGGACCCATTCCTAAAGCCAATCAGAATCACGGATAGCGGACAACCTTCGAAAATTGAGGGGCGTTGTCCTCTAACCGTCGCGATGACATTTTTCAGGCGTCGGTCCCAGCCTTCGCTGGGATGACAAATTTGATTTATCCCAGACAGCATTGAGGGTTCGCTGGGATGACAATTATCCAAACTTCCCCATTGCGGTAAACACCGCTCCCAAAATCACTCCACGCGCCATTCCTCGATCCAATGGGTGGTTGTGTACATGTGTCCAGTCGGCCTGACGCCTTTCAGCCATTTCGGCATGATGAAGCCGTCAGCACGGAAATACAGTGGGATCGCCGGCAAATTCTCGGCATAGATTTGTTGCAACCGCTTCCACAAGGCGCCGCGCTTGTCCCGGTCCAGTTCGATCTCCCTGGCGTCGATCAGCTTATCCATCTCGGCGTCCTTGAAGCCGGTGTAGTTCTGGCCCGCCCAGCTGTTAGCCTCGGTTGGGATCGATTCAGAGTGCAGTGTCGTGCGCGGTAGGTTCTCCGGCGCCGAAAGCCAGGCGAACATGGCGAGGCCGGTGAATTTGCGTTTTCTGATGGTCTCGCCGAACAGCACACGAGCCGGCTGATTGCGGATCTTGACCTCGATCCCGACCGCCTTCCAATAATTTTGCAGCACCTGCTCAACCAGCTCGCGCACCCGATTGCCGGCGGTGGTCATGATCTCAAGGGATAACTTGTTACCCTTCGCGTCGTGACGAACGCCCTTCTTGATCGTCGACCATCCGGCGTCGTCAAGCAGCGCCCGCGCCTTGGCCGGATCAAACGGATATTTCGGGACGTCGTCGGTATGGGTCCAGTCGAGCGGGTGTGTACCCTTGTGGGCGACCGGTTGTTTGCCGGAGAAGAGTTGCGCGCTGATCGCTTCACGGTCGATAGCATGGGTCAGCGCGCGGCGGACCCGCACATCCGCCAGGATTGGGTTGTCGAGCATCACGTCCAGATGCTCGTAAATCAGGCCTGGCTTGTAGAAAACATCGAACTTTTCGCCATGACGCTTCTCGAATGCCAGCGCCTGATCCAGCGATAGCCCGGCCTCGCCGGCGATATAATCAATCGCCCCGGATAGCAGGTTCGCCTCCAGCGCCGCGGTCTTCTCGATGGTGCGGACCTGGATTTCGTCGAACGCCGGCCTTGCTCCGCGCCATGCCTCGTTTCGAGCCAGCACGATATGCGACCCCGGGACCACTTCGGTGATCCGATACGGCCCATTGTAAAGGCCAGGATTGCCCGGATCGGTCTCATAGAGGGTGCGATGGCGGTATTCCTTTGGGAGCATGAAAGCCGCTTCTTCCAAATGCGCCGGCAAGACATCAAAGCCACTCATCTCATAATAGCGATAGTCGAGCTTTCTATTAACCACGGTGAATGTCTTGTCGTCCTGGACTTCGATATCCAGGATATCGCGGAACGACCGAAAGTTGGATACGCCGGTCTCGGGGTGCTTGCCGACCTTCCAAGTGAAGACGATATCCTTGGTGGTCACCGGGACACCGTCACCCCAGAACGCGTCTTCGCGCAAGGTGAAGCGGGTGCGCACACCGGTTGCGCCGGTCGGTTTGCCATCCTCGCCGGTGACTGGGAATCTTTCCGCCCGGCCACTCTCGAAAGTAGCCAGCTCGGTGCAGAGCTGACACATCGCCTCCCAATCATGGCCGACGATCGTGACCTTTCGGCGCACCATCGCCAGGACGTAGGATTTCACCAGCATCGAATCGATGATCGGGTTCAGGGTCGAGGGGAACTGAGTAACCCCAATTGTCAGCGTGTCGCGGGATTGGGCGGAGGTGGAGGTGGAGGTGGAGGTGGTAGTCACTATCCCGAAACCGAGGACCATGAAGATCGCCATGCACCTGACGACCAGGAGGCGTGACGGCCCCATACGTGTCTTCCCGACCAACTGGTTACTCGGCTTTAAAATATAGTTATTCCAGCGAAAGCTGGGACCGATGCCCGAGGCACGTCGACTTAACGGGTGGCCGATCATCTTGAACCAGTCTTTGACGTATTGCAGCCATCCGTCACGCTGATGATCTGCAGGCATGGGTCCCAGCTTTTGCTGGGATGGCGACAAATCAGATCGAACGGAGATATCGCCGGTGCGCTGATCCAGTTTCATCCCAGCCTCCAAATCAGCGCACCGCTATAGCCCATCAACAGTTAGGTCAGCGGAATATCCAAAATATTGGTCTTGAACGGCTCGCGTTGGCACAACCGATCGTACCAGGCCTCCAGGTTCGGCAGCGACGGACGGTCCTCGACCAGCGCGTTCCAACGATAGACCTGAATGGCGACGGGGATATCAGCCATAGTGAAGCTATCACCTGCCAGGAAAGGCCGGGCGGACAGGGCGTCATCCATGATTTTCGCCAATCCGACCATCGCCTTAGCCGCCGCCGCGACCGCTGCGGTGTCTCGATCGGGCTCGGCCGTGCGGACCAGGTTCCAGAAAATTGGCGTGACAACCGGGCCGACGGTCGTGTGCTGCCAATCCATCCAACGGTCGGCGTCGGCATGTTGGCGCGGGTCGGACGGGCAAAGGCCGCCCTTGTCGTGCTTGGCCGCGAGATAGCGCACGATCGCGTTGGACTCCCAAAGGATGAAGCCATCGTCATTCATGGTCGGGACCCGGGCATTCGGGTTCATGGCGAGGTATTCCGGCGTGTCGACAATCCCGAAGGCGCCGCCGGCGTCGATACGCTCGTAGGGCACCTTCATCTCGTTCAGGGCCCAGACGACCTTCTGCACGTTCGAGGAATTATTGCGTCCGTGGATCTTCAACATGGCGGGTCTCCTTGGTTCGATTTCTATTCGCTTCAAGCGTTGGCGGCGTCGCGGCGTTCAGTCCAGCCGTCTGGATCATCAAGAAAATCTCGCACCGCCGCCAATTGTTCGGCGGTATAGCTTCGGGTCTTGGCCACCTGGAGAACGTCCCACCAAGTGCACAAACCATGCAGGGCGACGCCACGCTCGGCCATGCTCGCGGTGCTTTGTGGGAAATTGCCGTAGTGGAAGACCACGAAGCAATGAGCAATCTCGCCGCCTGCCTCGCGGATCGCGTCGATGAAGCTAAGCTTGCTGCCGCCATCAGTCGCCAGATCCTCGACCAATAGGATCCGCGCACCCTCGGGGAAAGTACCCTCGATCCGGGCGTTGCGGCCAAAACCCTTGGCCTGTTTTCTTACATACAGCATCGGCAGCCCTAGAAGGTCAGCGATCCAGGCTGCGAAAGGGATACCGGCTGTCTCGCCGCCCGCGACCGCGTCAAAAGCCTCGGCCCCGGCCTGTTGATTCAATAACTCGACACCCATGCGCATCAACTCGGACCGTCCGCGAGGAAAGGAGATGATCCGGCGACAATCGACATAGACGGGCGACAGCCGACCCGAAGTGAATGTAAAAGGCTCTTCCGGGCGGATATGGATCGCCTCGATGTCCAGAAGGATACCGGCGGCGATCTGGGCCGGGCTCTTGCGCGTGTCTGGTGTTGGCGCACCGATCATGCTCTCGCTCTCCACGGAAATTTCATCGCGCCGTTTTTAACCTGAAATCAATCTCGTAGTAAGAGCGATGGTGAGGCCAGACGATTAAAACGACCCGAGGATGAAACGTCGGTTCAGCCCTTGAACAGGCCGCGCGTTCATCGGGTACAAATTCCCAAAAGCATCGATCTGTCGGCGCGACGCGGTGATCGGTTGCGCCATCACGGCCCAATTCACCACTTCGGAGCAAGGCGGCGTGGTAAGCGACCCGGCATAGCGGAAATATGCCCGATCAACCGGCAATAGGGTGTTGGGTTCGATAAACTCCTCGATCCGCTTGCTACCGCCGCCGACCTCGACATTACGCCAGATCTTGTTGATGGTAGGGTTCTCCTCACCCTCGGCCATGAACACGCCCAGGACACCGAGATCACCATCTGCCGACTTATGAACGAAATGCACTTCCATCGGAAAGTTCTCGCCATAAAGCGTGTGCTCGCTGGGGTGATGGAAATGGAATTGCAAAAGATCAAAACGACGGCCTTCAAGGACCATGAAACCGCCGCCACCGGTATTAACCTGTATTGTGTGACCATTGTTCAGGATATCAAGCTGGAAGGGACGCCAAAAGGTCTGAACCTCTTCGAGGCCCGCCGGCGTGCTGTCGCGCAAATCAACCGGCGACTGCTGACTCCCGGCCGAGCAGGCCGAGAAAGCGCGATCGAGATCACCCCAATGTTCAGGCCCCTTCGCGCCCTTATAGGACCATTGGGCCCCTCCCTTGCCAGCGGCCACGGCCTGGCCGGCACAAAGCGGACAAGCGGCGAGCGCGGCAACCCCAAGCATCTTTAAAACAGCGCGGCGTCGCATGGCCTCTGCCTCCCTGTAGATTGTCGATCGGAACAATTCTCCGCCAGGGCGCCGCGGCGGTCAACCGCGTCGCTGGCGCGCTTAGTCCCGCGAGCCGCCAAGCATCAGTCCAGCCGCCCGCTCCGGCCCGACATCGCGCGCCGGGCCAACGTGAACCACGGCCCCTCGAGCCAGGATCAGAACCTGATCCGCGACCCGAAGCGCCGGAACGACGTTCTGTTCCGCCAAAAGCACGCCGACACCGTTTTTAGTGATCGCCCGAATTGCCTCCAACACCTCATCGATAATCATCGGCGCCAGCCCCAGGGTTGGCTCGTCCAGCAGAACAAGGCGCGGCCGGTTCATGATCGCCCGTGCAATGGCTAGCATCTGTTGTTGACCACCCGACAGCGACCACGCCCGCTCCCGTCGCTTAGCCGTCAAGGCCGGGAAAGTGTCGAACATTTCCTCGATCCGCGCCCGTCGCGCCCGCGACGAACCATGGAAGACGACGGCCAGGGTTTCCTCCACCGTTAAACCGGGGAACAGACGCCGACCCTCCGGACAAAATCCAATACCCAGCCGGGCCCGGTCTCGGGACAGCATCGAGACCAGGTCCTCTCCAGCGAAGCTTACCCGGCCGCGTTGCGTGATCTCGAGACCCACGACCGCGCGCAGCAGACTGGACTTTCCGGCTCCGTTGGCGCCCAGCACAGCCAAAACCTCTCCGCCAAGGAGTGATACCGAAAGATGGCGCAAGACAGAGACACCGCCTCGGCTCACCTCAAGCTCATCAATATTCAGAAGCGGCGGGCTCATGTTGACGCACCTCCAAAATAGGCGGCGATGGCAGCTGGGCTTCTGGACACGTCTTCCGGCGTCCCCTCGGCCACCACGGATCCAGCGGCAAGACACACCACGCGATCCGCGAGCGGCAACAAAAAATCCATGGTGTGGTCCACGATAAGCAGACCCAACCCATCTTCCGCCAAGGCTTTCAGGCATCGAGCGAGGTCATCCCGTTCCGCCGGGGTTAGTCCGGCCGCCGGCTCGTCCAGCAACAGGATCGACGGGCCGGTCGCCAAGGCCCTGGCCAGGTCAAGGCCGCGCGTCTGGGCCGGCGAGAGAGTGCCCGAGGCGCCCAAGATCGACACGCCTGCCCGTTCGAGACAGGCACGCGCCACGGCCTCGGCGGTCGCGTCATCCAGGGCACCCGGACAAGCGGCCAGGACCGACGCAATGGGAGTAAGACCCAAGGCGCCGGCGGGAGTCTGGAAGGTCCGCGCCAACCCGGCTCGCGCCCGTGCGTGGGGCGGGCTTTTCGATAAATCCAAGTCACCAAGGCATATCAAGCCTCGGTCTTGGGCTTGCAGCCCGGACGCCAAGTTTATCAAGGTCGACTTACCGGACCCATTCGGGCCAATCAGGCCGACGATCTCGCCGGGCGCCACCACGAGTGACACATCATCAAGAGCAAGGACCCCACCAAAGGATTTACGCACCCCCCCCAGTCCGAGGGCCCTGGCGGCGGTTTCCTTATTGTTATCGGGTGGCGCCAAATCTCCCAGCACAGCAGTCCCACGCGATTTTTCGGGCCGGTCAAACCATCGACCGAGCAACCCGGCCAAGCCCTCGGGCATAAAGATGACGGCGATCAGGAGGGCCGCTCCATAGGCGATCAGATAATACGCCTCCAGGAACCGAAACCATTCTGGCAAGTGCGCCAGCAAGACCGCGCCGAGGATCGCGCCCGCGGGGTGGCCGCGTCCACCGATCACGGTCATCGCCAGGATTGTCACCATGACCTGAAACTCGAGTACGGCGGGAGAGACCACGCCGATGGAATGCGCCTGCAGGGCCCCCGCCGCGCCACCGAACCCAGCGCTGGCCACGAACAAGGCGAGGCGATTGGCGCCGATGTCGATGCCGGCGGCGGCGGCGGCCTCGGGTGCTTCGCGCAACAGCGTCAGGCGATGCGCCCGCCGCCGCCCAACCAACCACTGGAAAATGACCACCGCACCGGTCAGGGTGCCCCAAACAATCAACAGCATCGCCTGTGAGGAATAGAGCGCGACGCCGGCCACGCGGATTTCCGGCACCCCGTAAATGCCGTTGGCGCCACCCGTCACCTCGGTCCAATTCACCCCAACCAGCAAGGCAATCTGCGAAATCCCAAGCGTCGCCAATGCGAAATAATGCGACTCAAGGCGTAAAACCGGAATCGCGACGACGCCGGCAATAAGCGCCGGAATGACCATCGAGGCCAGGAGGCTCGCGGGAAAGCCCCACTCCAGATGAATACCGGATAACCCGGCGGTATAGGCGCCGAGGCCGAAGAAACAGCCCTGGGCGAGCGACAGTGCGCCTAACCGTCCAAAGATTAATTGGTAACCCAGAACAGCAATCGCGTAGATCCCAGCCAGGGTCATGATCCGCTGCTCGTACCCTCCTAGCGTGAGAGCGATCCCCACCGGCGCGATCAGCAATCCGGCCATGACCCAGAAATTTCGCCCGCCGGTCATTGGTTCAGGTCCGCCTTTGGATGGTCTCGCCGAACAATCCGGACGGACGGACCAAAAGGACCAAAAGCAAACCGCCGTAGAGCAACGCCTCCGCCACCACGTAGGAAACAAAAGCGGCCATTAGCACCTCGAAAACGCCGATCAACAGAGCCGCCAAAGCCGCGCCATCCAGCCGCCCCCACCCCCCCAGGGTTACCGCGATATAAGCCTTGAGCATGAACAGGCCTCCATCACCGGGGGCGACAAAAAACTGATTGGAAAGCAGCATCCCCACAGCCCCGGCCAAAGCCACCGCCAACGCGAAGGTAATCGCGATACAGCGCCCACCATTGATGCCGACGGCTTCCGCGATCTCCGAGTCCTGGGCGACGGCGCGCAGTTTACGGCCAAGCTGGGTCCGAGTGAGCAACAGGCCGGTGGCGCCGGTCAGCGCGCCAGCGGCTAGTATCACCGCGATCTGCTGAACCGAAAATACTACCGGGCCAAGTCTGAATGTGTCGCTCCCAAGCAGCGCCGGGCCAAGCCTAGGCTCCGGACCGAACCCGGCATTGGCGGCGTGCTGAAGGATGATGCCGACGGCGATAGTGCTGATGAACACGGAAACCGGCGGCCGTTTGCGCAGCGGCGCATAAGCGAGCGCCGAGAAGATCAAGCCGATCACCGCCATTACCGCCATGGTCAGCGGCAGCACCACAAGTCCGATCAAGGCCTCACCACCGCCAAGCCACGACGTCAGTGTCTCGGCCAGGATGACGGCGACGAAACCGCCAGCCATCACCAGATCTCCCTGGGCGAAGTTCACCGCGCCAACGGCGTTGATAACCAGAACAAACCCAAGCGCGATCAACGCATAGGCGGCGCCAAGCGAGAGCCCGTTGACCAAGAGTTGCGGGATCGCGTCTCCCATGGGTCGTCTCGCCGGATCTAAAGCACGCCGTCGACGTTGTGGAACCGCTTGGCCACCGCCGGCACCAGCGAAGCCCCGTCATAACAGACGATCAAGGCGTCATGGGCCATGTTGCCCTTGCCATCGGATTTATAGGTCATCGCCAATCCCTCGAAGACATGACTTGCAAGCCAGCCGCGCACGTCCTCGGCGTTCTTGGCGCCATCCTTGAGCGCCGCCAGCACCATGTTGATTCCGTCATGCTGCGCCAGCGCGAAGGCATCGGGCTCGGTATGGAAGCGGGCTCGAAACTCCTTGGTGAAGGCGACCAACTTGGGGCTGCTCTCGGAAATCGGCGAGGACGCGCTTTCCGAGCAAACACCCTTGAGTTGCGATGGCTTCAGCAATTTCGCGGTCGAGGGCTGATGCATCGCTGAACCCGCGACCACCGGCAGATCGATGCCTGCCTCGCGGGCCTGACGGATCGCCAGTGCGGTCGGGCCGGAATGCAGATGCAGCAAGATCACGTCGGGCTTGGCGGCCCGGAGCTTGGTCAGCGCCGGAAGCATATCCTTCACGGACGGGGCCAGCGCCTCCTCGAAGACTAGTGGCGCGCCCTGCTCTTTGAGAATCCTGGCCAACTCCGTCCGACCGCTCTGGCCATAGGATGTTGTTTGATACAGCAGGGCCGGGCGCTTGGCGCCGAGCACCTCGATGGCGTAGCGAGCATGGGCAACCTTAACCACCGCGTCTCCGGGGAAGAATCGGAAGATGTAGGGGTTTCCAAGCTCAGTCAGCTTGGCGGTCCCCGACACCGTGATCAATGGAACCCCGGCACGCTTGGCGATCGGCGCCATGGCCAGCATCTGGGTCCCAAAAATTGAGGCCGCAGCCGCCACCGGCTTGCCACGCTCCAACGCCCGATGCAGGGCGGTGACCGCGACTTCCGGCGAGGTCGAGGTGTCGGAAACCTCATAGGTGACCTTGACGCCGTCCGGCGCGTTCTCAAGCGCCTGTATCGCGCCATTGCGCTGTGACGTGCCTTCCAAAGCGATAAAGCCGGTGATCGGCACCAAGATCGGAATATAGGCATCCATGGCGATGGCTAGGCTCGGTACCATCGATGCGATAGCGAACGCGGTAAGCACTGCGAGACGGCGTATCATGGCTCTTCTCCCGGTAAGCGAGGCATGTTCAGAGCCATCCATCGGGTCTTGGGGCAGAAGCCGGCCTTGAACGGTGGCGCAAAGCCCCGTGACGTCTCCCTCCGCGGGTATTACCCAGGTCAGGTTCGATGGGTATGGTCTCAGTCCCAAACGGAACAACCGCTCGAGACACCCCAGCATCACGATGGTGCGAATGTGAAACCACCGTGGCAAGATGTCAATCATAACAAAACCTCGGAAGGGTCGCGCCAAACCATGTTTCTTGAGGCTCTGACATACCTGACAACGCCCTGCCCACCGCTGGCCCGGCGGCTTGGGTTTTTACGGGAGATGGTTTCGATAATCAGTCGCCATGGCCGCTGCCGAAAGGCCTGGGCACCGCATCTGACACGCAGCCAGGCAACGGTGCGACAAGCCATCGAACAAAGCGCCGGCAGTCGCCGCGCGGTTGTTCTTGGCGCGGGCCTTGGCTACGACCTGCCATTGGCGGATCTCATCGAACATTTCGACCAGGTTCTACTCGTCGATCTGGTACACGGGCCGGCGATCCGGCTCGCGGCCTGGCGAAGCCGGCGGGTGCGGCTGGTGTCCCATGATGTGACCGAGTGTCTGGAAAACTTGATTGCCGGCCAGCTCGACGTGGCGGAACCATCGCGGTTTCTCGACGATCCGGCGGTGGACCTCGTGGTGTCGCTCAACATTGTCTCGCAATTACCAACGTTACCTGGGCATTTTCTTGAAAACGCAGCCGGCCGCGACGAAGCCGAAGCGGACGCGATTGGCTGCGCCCTGGTAGGAGCCCATTTTCGTTATCTTGAAAAGTTCAACGCGACCGTCTGCCTGGTCGGAGATATCGCTCGCGAGGTCCTAGCCCCCAATGGAACCGTCGTCGAGACCGTGTCGGCGCTTCGTGGCGCGACCATCCCTTGGGCCGGCGAGACCTGGAGCTGGGATATCGCCCCGCTTGGCGAGGAGGGTTCGGGTTACGCCATCCGTAATCGGGTGATCGGCATACCGAGCATTTCCGAGGCCGCGCCGGTGGCGTAATGTGCTCGCTCCTCGAACCAGCTTTAGAAAGCGTCTCCATGTCCGATGTTGTCTTGATTGAGCGGGACGGTCCGCTGGCGACCGTCGTACTGAACAAGCCCGAGAAACTTAACGCCTTGGACAAGGCCATGTGGCGCGGTGTCGGCGACGCCTTCACGGCCCTCGACGCCGATGAAACCGTGCGCTGTGTCGTTCTTCGTGGCGCCGGTGACAAGGCGTTGGGTCCGGGCGCCGATATTAAGGAGTTCGAGACCGAGCGCGCCAATGCTGCCCAGGCCGCCGACTATGGCGCGCTGATGCACAAGGCGATGTCCGCGATCGGCGGCTGTCGACATCCGGTCGTCACCCGTATCCAGGGGTTATGCATCGGCGGCGCCTTGGAGTTGGCCGCGACGTGTGACCTCAGAATCTCTGGCCAGAGCGCGCGTTTCGGCATCCCCGTCAACAAGCTTGGCCTAGTGATGTCGCATCACGAAATGGCCGGCCTGATCGCCTTGGTTGGCCGATCGACGGCACTGGAAATTCTGTTCGAAGCTCGGATCTTCGGCGCCGACGAAGCAATGGCCAAGGGATTGCTGACCCGGGTCGTGCCTGATGACCAGCTGGATACCGAACTCACGGCGATGACCAATCGAATCTGTGAGGGGGCACCGCTGGTCAATCGTTGGCACAAGGCTTTCGCGAACCGCATCACCCGAGGCCTGACCGAAGGAAGGCCCCTCGACGACAGTGAAATAAGGGAAGGTTTCGACTGTTTTGATACCCAGGATTTCCAGGAGGGCTATCGCGCTTTCCTGGAAAAAAGACCTCCGGAATTCACAGGGCGCTAAACCGAGGCGACCACACGACCGAACGCCTCAAAACATTCAAACGACCAAACGCGCCTTTAATGCCTGAGCGAGCGTCCCGTCATCCAGATAATCCAACTCTCCGCCCACCGGCACGCCTCGGGCCAGACGCGAGATTTCTACACCGCTTCCGGCCAGCCGATCGATGATGTAATGCGCCGTGGTTTGGCCATCAACCGTGGCATCCATTGCCAGGATGACTTCGGTGACCTCCGGCGCCTCGGCGCGGGCGGCAAGCATGTCGATGTTAAGCTCCTCGGGTCCGAGGCCGTCGAGGGCCGAAAGCAGACCGCCAGTGACGTGATAACGGCCGCGGAAGACCGACCCGCGTTCCAACGCCCAAAGATCGCCAACTTCCTTAACCACGCAGATCCGGGTTTGGTCACGGCGGGGGTCCTGGCAGATTCCACAGGGGTCAATGGTGTCAAGATTGCCGCATTCCGCGCAGGCCCCGACCTTGTCGGCCGCATCCGAGAGTGAATCCGCCAGCGGCCGCATCAACGTGTCTCGGCGCTTGAGCATATGCAACGCCGCCCGCCGGGCCGATCGCGGCCCCAGACCGGGCAATTTGGCGAGAAGATGGATGATCCGGTCGAGCTCTCCCGGTCCGAATGACTCGGCCATCGCGATACGCCTAGAACGGAAGCTTGAAGCCCGGCGGCAAGGGCAGGCCGCCGGTCAGTTTCTGCATTTCCTCGGCCTTACGTTGCTCGACTTTGCCATGGGCGTCGTTAACCGCCGCCATGATCAAATCCTCCAACACCTCGATATCGCCAGGCCCCACGATCGAGGGGTCAAGCCTGATCGCCCGCATCTCGCCCTTGCCGTTTAAGGTGACGCGAACCATACCAGCGCCACTTGAACCCTCGACCTCCATCGCCAATTGCTGTTCCTGCATGGATTGCATTTTTTCCTGCATGTCCTGCACTTGCTTCATCATCTGACCGAGATTCTTCATTGCCTCATTCCCGCCGGCTTGCCGGCTTGTCGTGGTGCACTAGCCATCTTTTACCCGAGCCATGATGTCGCCGTCATCATCATCATCGTCGTTATACAGGTCATCGTCATCGATGGGCTCAGGATGCATTTCAACCTCACCGATACCCTGGGCGATGAGAGGTCGGACCGCCTCGACAGCTGAGCCCGGGAAATTTTCCAGCACGGCCGCGACCACCGGGTCGGCGGATACTTCCTCGCGCACCAGAGCCTCGGCAGCGTCCTTGCGCTCGACGAGCGTCGGTTCACCGACCGCTTCGGCGATCGAAACATTCCAGGGTTGCTCAGTCCACTCAATCAACAATTTCGCGAGCGCGCCGACCAAGGCGCTGTCAACATCGGGGCTAGCGGCTATCTCCAGAATGCCGGGCTCTACCCGAACCGGACGGACTTCGCCCGCCAACCGAGCATGTAGAACGGCTTCTCGCCGACTCTCAAACAGGGCAACGATTTCCGCAAAGGTTCCCGGATTCGGCGGCCCCGCCGTCATTTCCTGGATAGGGCCGGAGGATGGCGCGTCCTCCACGTCCGGCACGTTGATGGTTGGCCCGGCGTTTGGGGCCTCCGTCTCTTGTACTACTTCTGGGGTAGCCGAGAGTAACGCGGCAGCTGCCGCGGTACCGGAGCTTCCCGTCGTCGTGGGAGGGTTGGCTGAGCCTCCGGAAATCGTGCCGCCGGACCGCAGCGTCTTGATGACGTCGGCGGGGCTTGGCATGTCCGAAAGATGCGCGAGACGGATCAGCATCATCTCCAGCGCCGCCAACGGGGACGGTGCCTGCTGAATTTCGGTAATGCCCTTGAGAAACATCTGCCAGGCGCGCCCAAGATGTGGCGTGCTCAAGGCCTCGGCCAGCGCACCGCCTTTCGTACGCTCGATTTCCGAAACGTTTTGGCCAGCATTTTCCGGCGCAACCTTGAAACGCGTCACCAGATGCGTGGTTTCAAGCAGATCCTGGGCGATAACAAGGGGGTCGGCCCCCAGATCGTGCATCGCGTTCACTCGAGCCAGAACCTCCGACAGCTTACCGCGCATGAGGTCTTCGAAAAGATCCAGGATCTCGGCACGGTCGGCGAGGCCCAGCATCTCCTGAACCAACGTTGGTGCAATCGGACCAGTGGCAAGCGCCATCGCCTGATCCAGCAGCGAAAGCCCGTCACGGGCGGATCCATCGGCGGCGCGAGCCACCAGGCGCAGAGCTTCCGGCTCTGCCTCGACGCCTTCCTTGCCACAGATCGAGGTAAACAGCGCAATCAGATCGTCGGCGCCAATTCGACGCAGATCGAAACGCTGACAGCGCGACAACACCGTGATCGGCACCTTGCGGATCTCAGTTGTCGCGAAAACAAATTTTACGCGGTCGGGCGGCTCTTCCAAAGTCTTGAGCAACGCGTTGAAAGCATTGCGCGAGAGCATGTGCACCTCGTCGATGATATAGACCTTGTAGCGCGCCGAGACAGGACGGTAACGCACGCCTTCGATAATCTCGCGGATGTCGTCGACACCGGTGTGGCTGGCGGCATCCATCTCCATCACATCAACATGCCGGTCCTCGGTGATCGAGCGGCAATTGTCGCAAACCCCGCAAGGATTGACCGTGGGACCGCCGGTACCGTCGACACCTACGCAGTTAAGGCCCTTGGCGATGATCCGCGCCGTGGTCGTCTTGCCGACACCACGCACCCCTGTCAAAATGAAGGCATGCGCCAAACGTCCTTGGTCCAGCGCGTTCTTCAGGGTGCGGACGAGCGCTTCCTGACCGATGAGATCGTCGAAGCTTTGGGGGCGGTACTTGCGGGCAAGAACCCGATAGTCCGCCGCGCTCTCAGTGGTCGCGCTGTCATTCATGACTGGATCTT
>JAPKDN010000541.1 GCA_028822575.1 Alphaproteobacteria bacterium
TCCCTTCGGCGACCCGCCGGTACGCCGCCGCGTCGCCTTGGTTGAGCGCGCGAATGGTGATCGCTCCACCCTCTCCGACGCCCTGCATGACGCCCTGATTGAGGTCGCTGGTGGCTATAGAAATAAGGGAGTGTCGGCGTTAGAATAGACTAGGGCGAGGAATTATTTTTGGCTTGATTTGAATAAGCCCGGTGGTGTGAATATATGAGGATTTTCAGATCGATCGCCTTGATCGGGCATTTTCTGGGGCAGATACCGACCGTTGAGGTGCTAACAACAAATCAGTTGTTCAAGTACCTTACCGATTCTGAGTTTTGATTGATTTTAAATGACAACCCGGCAAGGCTAAAAGCACTTTAATCGCCGATAAGAAAGCCAACTACCGCCCACCCCCTTGCATCGTCCCCTCCACCCCCGCTATAAACCGCTGTCCCTTTTAAGGGGCGACATCGCGACCTGGCTGAAGGGCATGCCAGGCCGGTGAAACAGGCTCTAGCGGAGACATCCGCTGGACCGCTCTAGCAGCAACGGAGACCGAAATGCCCAAGATGAAGTCGAAGAGCGGCGCGAAGAAGCGATTTAGCGCCACGGGGACTGGCAAGATCCGACACAATCAAGCCAACAAACAGCATGGCATGAGCAAGCGACCGAATGACATGCTCCGCAATTCGCGAGGCACGGCGCTGCTATCGGCTCCGGACGCTAAGATCGTTCGCAAATTTCTGCCATATCTGTAAGGGAGCCCCGTCATGGCACGTGTTAAAAGAGGCACGACGGCGCATGCCCGTCATAAGAAAGTTACGGACAAGGCCAAAGGTTATTATGGCCGGCGCAAGAACGTCTTCCGGGTCGCCGTACAGGCGGTTGAGAAGGCGGCGCAATATGCTTATCGTGATCGCCGGGTCAAAAAGCGTACCTTTCGTGCGCTTTGGATTCAGCGGATCAACGCTGGCGCGCGCGCGCATGGTCTGACCTATTCTCAGTTCATGAACGGCCTAAAGCGGGCCGGGATTGATCTTGACCGTAAGGTGCTCTCGGATCTCGCGATTACGGAGCCGGCGTCGTTTACGGGCTTGGTGGAACAGGCCCAGGCGGCGCTCGCCCAAGCGTAATAGCTTTAGCCCGGACATCGTCCGGGTGTAGGTTGCAGGGGAAAGTGAAAAGGGGTCTGTCCTAGGGCGGCCCCTTTCGTGCGTTCGGTCTGGAAAAATTAACTCCCGTAAATGGGACCCTGAAATAAACCAAGTCACGCGGAACACTGGTGGTTGACATGCAAGACGCGGCAAGCTTGAGAGATGAGTTGATTGGCGCCGTCGCGGCGGCTGATGGGCTTGATGCGCTAGAGGGAATTCGGGTATCGGCCCTTGGTCGCAAGGGCCGGATCACCGAGATGATGAAGGGCTTGGGCGCGCTTGATCCCGATAAGCGGCGCGAGGCTGGTCAGGCGCTGAACCTGCTGAAGGACGAGGTGGCGAACGCCATCGATGCGGCCAAGACCACCATTGGTGACGCGGCGCTCGACGCACGGCTGCTGGCGGAGCGGATCGATGTCTCGCTGCCACCGCGCCCCATGAGCAAGGGGTCGATCCATCCGATCACCCAGACCATCGACGAGCTCACGGCGATCTTCTGCGAGATGGGTTTCACCGTCGCCGAGGGCCCGCATATCGAGAGTGATTTCTATAATTTCTCGGCCCTGAACATTCCGCCGGAGCATCCCGCCCGCCAAGAGCAGGACACCTTCTACCTGCCCCCCGACGAAAGCGGCACACCTAGGGTCCTGCGCACCCACACCTCGCCGGTGCAGATCCGGACCATGGAGAAGCAAACCCCGCCAATTCGGATTATCGTGCCGGGCCGGACCTTCCGCTCCGACCATGACGCGACCCACTCGCCGATGTTTCATCAGGTCGAGGGGCTAGTTATCGACAAGGTCAGCCATATGGGCCACCTGAAAGGCTGTTTGATCGATTTTTGCCGCACCTTCTTCGGTCTCGACGATTTGCCGGTGCGCTTTCGGCCCAGCTATTTTCCCTTCACCGAGCCTTCCGCTGAGGTTGATATCGGCTGCACCCGCGCTGGCGGAGAGTTCCGAATCGGTAAGGGCGATGATTGGCTGGAGATTCTTGGCTCTGGGATGGTGCATCCCAAAGTGCTGGAAAACTGCGGCATCGACCCGAACGAATACCAGGGCTTTGCTTTTGGCATGGGGATTGAGCGGATCGCCATGCTGAAATACGGCATTCCCGACCTCAGACCCTTCTATGACAGTGATATCCGCTGGATGCGCCATTACGGCTTCGTGCCGCTGGACGTGCCGACCATCGCCGGGGGGATCGGCCGATGAAGTTCACGCTTTCCTGGTTGAAGGACCATCTGGAGACCACCGCGTCCCTGGATGAAATCTGCGAGCGACTGCCGATGCTCGGCCTAGAGGTCGAGAGCCTTGAGAATCGTGCCAAGGAACTGGACGCCTTCATCGTTGGCTACGTCATCGAGACTAAACAGCACCCCAACGCCGATCGCCTGCAAGTCTGTATCGTCGATACCGGCAAAGAGCAAGTCCAGGTTGTCTGCGGCGCTCCCAATGCTCGCACGGGCATGAAGGGCGTCTTTGCGCCGGCTGGGACCCATATTCCCGGCACGGGGGTTGATCTGAAGAAGGGCGTGCTCCGGGGCGAGGAATCCAATGGGATGCTTTGCTCGGAACGCGAGATGGGTCTGTCGGACGAGCATGACGGGATCATCGAGTTGCCCGAGGACACGCCGATCGGCGTCAAGTTCGCCGCCGTCGCCGGCCTTGATGATCCGATGATTGATATCGCCATCACCCCGGACCGGGCCGATTGCTTGGGTGTGCGAGGCGTCGCCCGTGATCTTGCCGCCGCCGGTCTCGGCACGCTGAAGCCGCTGGACACGACACCGGTGAAGGGGACGTTCAAAAGCGCCATCAACTGGCGCGTGGAGCTTCCGGAACAGAACCCGTCGCTGGCACCGCTGGTGGTTGGTCGCTATTTCAGGGACGTCAAGAACGGGCCAAGCCCCGCGTGGCTTCGCGACCGGTTGACCGCCGTCGGGCTGCGGCCGATCTCGGCCTTGGTGGACATCACCAACTTCGTTATGATGGATATAGGCCGGCCGCTGCACGCTTATGATGCGGACAAGGTCGCGGGTGACATCTTCATTCGCCTGGCCAACCCCGGCGAGAAATACCTCGCACTGGATGGAAAGGAATATGCGTTCGATGAAGAGATGATCGTCATTGGCGATGATCACGGGGTTGATGATCTCGCGG
>JAPKDN010000542.1 GCA_028822575.1 Alphaproteobacteria bacterium
TGGGCCGGTAGCTCCAAACAAACACGGGTGCCGACACCCAGTTCGCTTGCAATCAAAAAACGGCCATCGTGGTTCTCGGCAAAAGCTTTCACCAAGGTTAACCCAAGACCGGAACCCTCACGCTTCCCGGAGGAGTAAAAATCGATGACCTGAAAGAACGGCTCGATAACCCTAGGGACGTTATGCTCAGCGATACCAATTCCCTCGTCTCTGATCGTGAAGCACGTGGGTTTCTCTCCGCCTCCATCAACATCGACGAAAACCTCTCCACCCACTTCCGAGAACCGAATAGCGTTTTCTAGCAAGTTTATTAAAATTTGCTTAATACGCAGTGGGTCAGCGTGGATTGGTCCAACGGTCTCTGAGATGTTGATTTTCAAACCGACAGCACGTTGGGATGCTGCGGGTTGAACGATCACGCGGCAATCCTCGACGAGGGGCGCGATCTCGAATACTTCTTCGTCCAGTTGAATTTTGCCTGTTTCAATTTTGGAGACGTCCAGAATATCGCCTATAAGTTCCAACAGGTGCTGACCCGCCTTGTTGATATGGCCGGAATATTGGACATATCGATCGCTCCCCAGGGTGCCAAAGTACTCATTCAACAAAATGTCCGAAAACCCTATTATCGAGTTCAATGGCGTACGTATCTCATGGCTCATGTTGGCTAGGAATTCGGTCTTAGCCCGGTTAGCAAATTGCACCTGCTCGATCGCGTCACGCAATCGGCTTTCAATTTCCACCTGTTCCGTTATATCGGCAGAAACCACTATAGTGCCACCATTTTTAGTCCGCTGATCACGAACTAAAAGCCAACGATCCCTGCCTCGTCGTGTGACAAATGATTGACCGGGATTATTGTGGTAGCCCATCCTTTCCTGCAAATACGCATCCTCGCGACCAATGGATTCCGGGGTAACTCCCTCGGCGATGATCAGGCGAACGAATTCCTCGAACTTCATACCCGGGCGCACGCGATCCATCACCAACGCGTTGATCTCGCGAAAACTCTGATTATACATAACAATTCGGTCATCAGAATCACATAGGATGAATAGCTCGTTCATCCCGTCGACCGCCTGGTCCAGCAGCTCAGCGCTCCACTCGGCTTCGCGGTGCGCATGCGTCAGAGAAGATACATCGGCGCCAATTCCTCGATAGCCGCGGAACCGACCTTCGGCATCTACGATCGGCGCACCGCTGGACGTCAACCATTTCTCGTCGTCCGACCCTATGTGTCGATAAACAAAATCCTTAAAGGGCTCATGTCGTCGCAATGTTTCAAGATGTTCGGCCCAGACTTCCGCCGCTTCGTCCGGCGCGCCTATTTCGGCCCTAGTTTTGCCATAGTACCATTCGCGTAGAAACCCTGTGCGCTCCTCGACGTTTCTGGAAAACCACGTGAAACGTAGGTCCTCATTCATCTCCCAAAACCAGCTCTCGGATACCTCAGCAAAATTTGCGAGCATTTCATCCTTGAATTCCTGTAAGGCCGGGCCGTCGTGATCGATATACTTCATTTGCCCGTATGGCCGGTCCGAAGATTCAGTCCCCGCACGCCAATCCTTGGAATCATTCATGCAGCACTTTCCGTCGCAAAAATGATAAAGCCAACAACAGTTTCTTCGGAGTTATCACAACAGAAAGCCAGACAAGCGTCCATACTCGTCGTGAAACGGACCAAAAAAAGCGCCTCAAAGGATTGTTCGAAAATAGGCTTCGATCCCAGCCTCGCGACGCCATTGCTTGGGGTATCCGAGCGACACTTCCTCGAAACGGCAACCATCCACGATATCGGTCCGGCGCGTGTGCAAATGCCCAGTCACCACTGAAACTGCGCGAAAGCGCCGATGCCAATCCTCAGTCAATACCGTACCGCACCATGGCGTGAACCGAAGAATTTTAGGAATATTGATCAAGTCGGCTCGCATCGGCCAATGATTGATCAATACCGTCCGTCTGTCTGGTGCCAATGCTTCCAATCGCCTCTCCGCGTCGCGGCACCGCGCCCAGCACCAGGCTTCACGGCTTATAAATGGGTCAGGGCGAAGCCAGATCTCATCAGAGCATGACGCCCCTTCCTCTCGCGCCCACCGTCGGACATCCGCGCGTTCAACAAGTGGGGGCCGGAAACTGTAGTCATAAAGCAGGAATAGCGGCACGATGACAATTCGATCCCCCGATAGCGCCTCGACCGGCCATTCGATGAACGGATCTTCGGGCGTGACCGCCCCATACGACCGGGCAATATCGACAAGGATCCGGTACCGAGCAACCCCCCGCGCCGCCGCCACACCATCGCGTGGCACCGACCAAAGGTCATGATTTCCAGGCACCCATATCAATTTCGCGAAGCGGCGGCAGAGCTCGCTTAGCCCGAGCGCTTGATGCTCCAAGCTTTCCGCAATGTCTCCAGCGACAATCAACCAATCATCGCCATGGTCCGGGATATCAAACAACGCCTGCCGGTTGACAGGATTCGATAGATGCAAATCGCCTATCGCGAGCAAGCGCATGAAGTTTAATCCGTCAGCCCAATTTCGACCCGAAGCGACCTTTCTGCCAAGTCTAGAATTTGGGCTGTCTGATGCGGCTGAGCCTTTGACATCGCCGTGAAGGCGCGAATGGCGAGTGGATTATACTTGCCCACCTCACATTCCTTAACCAAGCTCTCAAGCCAACGCCCCAACGCATCCGATGAATTGCCCATCGTCTCGCGTTGGCGGACCAACAAACCATGCATCAGCGACACCAAGGGCGCTTTTCCCCGCCATCCCGCATGCCCACGTGGGAGATTGGGCCGGTCATGAACTCGCCCCAAAAGATAGTGCACGATGCCGCCCAGGAACTGCTCCGTCCTGGGAATCATGTCTTTGTCGACGTTTCCAAGCGCCGCAAGCAGCATTCGTGCAATTTCCCTGACAAAGGTGTCGCGCTCGACGGAATCGGGGTGTGGGATCTCCTGATTATCACGAATTTGTCCGGCCATTCAGCTCCCCCAAGCGCGTGGGTCTCGGCTTCCGCGAGTGCCTATATTTATCGTAATCCGTTATGTGCCAGAGGCGCGAGCTTGTCCATCCGCTTGTCCGACGAATAATTTTCAGCGGTCTATGCTTCTCCATGCTTGCAACGAACCAGGCTCGGGCGTAGGTTCTTGCCGGTTTTCTAACACACTACATCGAGGCCAGTCATGAGCATCCTCGCCACGCGTCTTGACCGCATTCAACCCTCTCCCACCATCTCTATGAGCGCCAAAGCACGAGCGCTCAAGGCCGAGGGCCGCGATATCATCG
>JAPKDN010000543.1 GCA_028822575.1 Alphaproteobacteria bacterium
GGCCAGGCGGCCTCCATGGGATCTCTGCTTCTTACTGCTGGCGCCAGTCACAAGCGGTATTCCCTGCCGAACTCGAAAATTATGATTCATCAACCTTCTGGCGGGTATCAGGGGCAGGCGACGGATATCGAAATCCACGCCAAGGAAATCCTGGCGACACGGGCTCGGTTGAATCAGGTCTATGTGAAGCATACCGGTCAGCCGATTGAAAAAATCGAGGCGGCGATGGATCGGGACAACTTCATGGCCCCCGAGGATGCCTTGGCTTTTGGCCTTATTGACGAAGTTGTTGAGAAACGGCCCGTCGATGATGCAGACGCGGCCGAAGCGAAGTGATAGAAACACCTAGGTCGCATCTCGCGAGGGGCCGTAAGGTCACTAGTGGGGTTGACGGAATGCCCGGGCGACCCAAGGTTATTTGACGTTGTGCGGTCTCGGAACCTGAGGCCACCATGAAACTGGATAGATGATTTGCGGATCGGTGCGCCATGAGCAAGTCCGGCAGCGGCAATAGCAGCGGCGGAGACTCGAAGAACACGCTTTACTGTTCTTTTTGTGGGAAAAGCCAACACGAGGTTAGGAAGCTAATCGCCGGGCCGACGGTGTTCATCTGTGATGAATGCGTTGAGCTCTGTATGGATATCATTCGTGAGGAAAACAAGACCACCTTGGTCAAATCCCGCGAAGGTGTGCCAACCCCGAAAGATATTTGTGAGGTGTTGGATGACTACGTTATCGGCCAGGGCTTCGCTAAACGGATCTTGTCCGTGGCAGTCCATAATCACTACAAGCGCTTGGCCCATGGACAAAAAACCGATGATGTGGAACTGGCGAAGTCGAATATTCTACTGATTGGCCCGACAGGTTGCGGAAAGACATTGCTGGCGCAGACGTTAGCGCGGATTATTGATGTTCCTTTCACTATGGCCGATGCGACAACCCTCACTGAGGCCGGTTATGTCGGCGAGGATGTTGAGAACATTATCCTAAAATTGCTGCAGGCCGCCGATTACAACGTCGAACGGGCGCAGCGTGGGATCGTCTATATCGACGAGGTCGATAAGATTAGCCGAAAATCTGATAATCCGTCGATCACTCGGGACGTATCGGGCGAAGGCGTGCAGCAGGCGTTGCTGAAGATCATGGAAGGCACCGTGGCCAGCGTGCCGCCTCAGGGCGGGCGTAAGCATCCGCAGCAGGAGTTCCTGCAAGTTGATACAACCAACATTTTGTTCATCTGCGGTGGTGCATTTTCAGGGCTGGACAAGCTTATTTCGAACCGAAGTCAGGGCTCGTCGATTGGTTTTGGAGCTGATGTTCGCTCTCCGGATGATCGGCGAACCGGCGATGTGCTGCGGGAAGTTGAGCCCGAGGATCTGTTGAAATTTGGCCTGATTCCAGAATTTGTCGGTCGGCTTCCAGTTCTCGCGACCCTAGAAGATCTCGATGAGGACGCTCTGGTTGAGATTCTCACCAAACCAAAAAATGCCCTGGTCAAACAGTATCAGCGCCTCTTTGAGATGGAAGATGTTCAGCTTGAATTTCGCGATGATGCGTTGCGAAGCATCGCCATCAAGGCGATCGACCGGAAAACGGGAGCGCGCGGTCTGAGGTCTATTATGGAAACCATCCTCCTGGACCCAATGTATGACCTGCCGGAATTGGATGATGTAGAGGAAATCATCATTAATGCCGATGTGGTCGATTCTGGGACCGCACCGATTAAGGTGCATTGCGAACGTCGGGAGGATGTCGAATCCAGTGCTTGAAACCAATAACATCACCCCGCTGATCGGTGTGGGGCGCACACCTTGAATTTGGGCCTTGTCGAGGCCATTTAGCTATCTCAGTGCGTGGTGTGGCGCTTTGCCCCCGCGAATGTCCTGATGAAAAAGAGCGATTTCGCAGATGACAGATTCCCCCGATCTTTTCCCGGTACTCCCGCTTCGAGACATTGTTGTCTTTCCGCACATGATCGTCCCGTTGTTCGTTGGTAGGGAAAAATCCATCAAGGCGTTGGAAGACGTCATGAAGGACGATAAGCAGATACTGCTTGCGACTCAGAAAAACGCGGGTGATGACGATCCAGCTCCCGACGACGTTTATAAGGTCGGCACCGTCGGCACCGTGTTGCAGCTCCTGAAACTTCCGGACGGAACCGTAAAGGTTCTGGTTGAGGGAGCGCACCGCGCTCGAATCACTGGTTATACCGAAAACTCGGAATTCTTCGAGGCAGAGGCTGTCGCCATCGAGGAGGGTTTGGGAGACGCGCAGGAACAGGAAGCCCTGTCTCGCGCCGTCGTTTCTCAGTTTGAACAATATATCAAGCTCAATAAAAAAATTCCGCCAGAGGTTCTCGTATCGGTTAATCAAATAGACGATCCCGCGAAACTCGCGGATACAATTGCCTCGCATATAGCGCTGAAAATAGCCGAAAAACAGGAATTGCTTGAGATCGAGGGCGTTATCGAAAGGCTTGAGCGAGTTTACAGCCACATGGAGGGTGAAATTGGTATCCTCCAGGTTGAAAAAAGAATTCGTAACCGAGTTAAGCGCCAGATGGAGAAGACCCAGCGCGAGTACTATCTGAACGAGCAAATGAAGGCGATTCAGAAGGAGCTTGGCGAAGCGGAGGATTCTAGGGATGAATTGGCGGATCTGGAAGAACAGATAACTAAGACAAAGTTCACCAAGGAAGCCCGCGAGAAGGCTAACGCCGAGCTTAAGAAGCTTCGTAACATGAGTCAGATGTCGGCCGAGGCGACAGTTGTCCGCAACTATCTTGACTGGCTCGTTGGCATTCCGTGGAAGAAGCGCTCCAAAGTTAAAAAGGACCTAAGCCTCGCCCAGACCATTCTAGACCGGGACCATCATAGTCTGGAGAAAGTCAAGGAACGGATTCTGGAATATTTGGCGGTCCAGCAACGCACTGGTAAGGTGAAGGGCCCGATTCTCTGCCTCGTTGGCCCTCCTGGTGTTGGAAAGACATCGCTTGGTAAATCAGTGGCCGAAGCGACGGGTCGGAATTTCGTACGCATGTCGTTGGGCGGCGTGAGAGACGAAGCCGAGGTTCGTGGTCACCGAAGAACCTATATCGGCTCGCTGCCGGGCAAGGTCATTCAGGGAATGAAAAAGGCAAAAACCTCGAACCCTCTATTCCTGCTCGATGAAATTGACAAGTTGGGTAATGATTATCGAGGTGATCCGTCTTCTGCGCTGTTGGAAGTTTTGGATCCTGAACAGAACAGTACGTTTCAGGATCACTATTTGGAGGTAGACTACGACCTCTCTGA
>JAPKDN010000544.1 GCA_028822575.1 Alphaproteobacteria bacterium
AATTTTGGTATTTCACTGCCCATGATGATTTTGGCGCCCTTGACGAGCGTGACGTTATAGAGTGCTCTGGAACCTGCCGTCGCACAAGGGCGCCTCTCATGAGGCAACGGCGATCGATTAATTGCACAACACCTCTCGCGCCAAACTTTATTCAAAGTACTGGTCCTATTTCAAATTATGCTCCCATAGATCAAAAAGGCGCGCCCAGGACGCTTCGGAGGCCTCCGGGGCGTAGACCGCCCGCTCCGAGAAACAGAAACCGTGATCGGTGCCCGCGAATTCCTCGACCAGGCTTTTCGTTCCCGCCACCTTAAGGGCATCACGCAGAGCCGGGATCACATGGTCCGGCACATGCTGATCGCGCTCCGCGAAGCCGTAATAGAGCTCACCTTGAACCTGATCGAGCAAAAGGTGCGGCGAGTCCTCTTTGTCAGTGACGATGCCAACGCCGTAAAGCGAGGCCGCCGCCTTGATCCGGCTCGGGTAATGCGCAGCGACGGTCGTGATGTACCGGCCGCTCATGCAGTGCCCGACACAGCCAACGGCACCGGGTTTGACCCGGCCCTGGGCGTCGAGCCAGGCGAGCATGCAGCCGGTATCCTCAGACACCATCGCGTTGGTGAGATGATCCATCGCCGCGAAGACCACCTTCATCAGCGCATCGCTGCGTTTCATCATGTCGAAGCGCAGCGTACCCATCCGATAGTACATGTCTGGCAGTAGACAAAAATACCCGTGCTTGGCGATCCGCCTGGCCATGTTGCGAAGCTCTTCGCGGTATCCGGGGGCGTCCATATAGAAGATCACCGCCGGATGCGGTCCACCCTCGGCCGGCGCGGCGGCAAAGCTGGCCATCTGGCCAGCCTTGGTGCCGATGACGACGTCTTGTTCCCAGAGATCCATGTGTTGGTCCTTTTGGTAGCTTTGTGTGATCGGCGAGTGATCAAAATGGGTTGGTAATGATACCGCCATCCGCCCGCAAGGCCGCCCCATTGGTGGCGCTGGAGGCCTTGGAGTAGACATACCAGATTAGATTGGCGATCTCCTCGGTCAAGGCATAACGTTGCAACAGCGAGGATGGTTGACGCTCGGTGAAGGTGCGGCGTTTCAGTTCCTCGACCGTAGTCCCATGGGCAGCCGAACGGGTACTCAGCCGCTCGGTCTGGGCCTCAACCCAGGTGGGCCCCAGCAGAACCGAGTTGACGGTAACGTTAGTGCCCTTGGCCGCCTCGGCAGCGCCGCGTGCGATCACCAGCTGGGCGGATTTCGTCATGCCGTAATGCACCATCTCGCGCGGCACGGAGATCCTGGACACACTGGAAACGAACACGGTTCGGCCCCAATTGCGATATTTCAGCATGTCGGCCAGATAGTATCGGATGAGACGGACACCGCTCATCACATTGGCGTCGAACAGGCGTTGCCAGTCATCGTCGGTGGTCTCAAAAAAGTCCTTGGGCTCATAAATACTCATGTTGTTGACCAATATATCGATCTTTGGAAAAGACATGATCATCGCGTCGCAACCATCCGCGTCGGAGAGGTCGGCGGCCATGCCATGGACCGGCGCCGTCGGCGCAGCCTAAAGGACCGGGTCCATCGCGCGTTCCACATCATCATCGGGCCGGCCGTTGACGATGGTTTCTGCGCCCGTGGCCGCCAGCCCCTTGGCCGTCGCCATACCGGTGCCACGCGTCGAGCCCGTGACCAGGGCGCGCTTGCCGGAAAGATCCATGTCCATGCGTTGAAGTCCTAAAGGAAGCGCGAGCGTCGCCTTGGGCGGCGCCCCAAAATACTCGGTGGAGTGTCAACTCGCCCCCGGAACGGCGCAAGTGCTAAGTTTCGTATTGAACCTTCCAGACAGCGACCCAACGTTCAACGGTTCGAGGGAGCAGCTCCATGTCAACCAATCATAGCATAAAAAAAGAAATCAGAGGTTGATGTCTGGGGTTTGGGAAATCGAAGCGGGTTGCCCACCGGGCTGCCCTTATTGACCAACAGGATGCCGCGAAAAGAATGGGCGACGCATCACAACCTCGCCGGCTTGGCGGAGTATCGGTTGGGTCTCCACGCTCTCTTTCGCCGTTTGCTCGATCATATCGGCAAGGATGTCGACGGTCTAATCGCCCACACGCTCAATCCGGCACGTTTCGGGCAACGCCTGCCCCGGTTCGCCGGCTTGTCGCTGCAAAACCCATGCCCATCATCAGGCCGAGGACGGGCATTACTTCCCACTCCTGTGTAACCGCAAGCCTGCATCGGTGCCCGGCTTTGACATTCTCGACCGGGGTCACAGGTTTATCGGTGAGCACCCTGACGGCTCCGAGGATTGGTTGAACATGACCCTGGGAGCGCTGGATACACCTGGAGGCGCCGCGCAAGAGCTAGACGCCTATCGCGACTAATTCAGCTCGTTCGCGGGATCGCTGGACAGACATCTTTTGGATGGGGAAGACATCGTGATCCCGGTGCTGCTGAAACACGCCATGCGCTAGAGCATCCCAGCGTCGACCTTGGCGACGAGTTCGCGCACACGGGGGATCAATTCAGCGCCATATTGCTCAGCGTCGGGGCGTGGGTCGTAGCCTAGAATCAACAGGCTCGAGGCACCGAGCTTGCAGTATTCCACCATGGCCTCGGCCACGGTGTCGGGGGTGCCGACCAGGGCGGTCGAATTTCCCTGCGCGCCGGTCGCAACCGCCAGTTTGGTCCACAAACAACTGTCATGCACCTCACCCTCGGCGGCTGCGGCCAGCAGTCGTCGCGAGCCGACATTATCCGGCTTTGGCGCCGGCATTCCGCCCCGCCTTTCCATGACCCGGTCCAAGATCCGATGCGCCCGGTCCCAGGCCTTGTCCTCGGTCTCGGCCAGAATCGGACGGGTCGATAGGCTGAAAGTCGGTTTGCGTCCGGCGGAGCCCTTGGCCACGCGATCCATGAGGGTAGCGGTCTCCTTCAGCGGTTCCCCCCAGAGCATGAAGACATCCAACTCCGGCGCCAGCGCCGCGATCACCGCGTCCGATCCGCCGCCGCAGTAGATCGGAATATGCGGCTCTTGAAGACAGCGGATCGCCGAATGGGTCCCCTTCGTCTTGTAGAATTCACCTTCATGATCGAAGGGCCCGGTCTCGGTCCAGGTCTTGCGCAGTAATTGGATATACTCTGTCGAACGGCGATAGCGCATAGCGTGGTCGAAATGATTGGCGTCCATGGCCTGGTCAGCGTCATTGCCGCCGGCAATAATATAAACGGCCAAACGACCATTGCTTAACTGATCCCAGGTCGCC
>JAPKDN010000545.1 GCA_028822575.1 Alphaproteobacteria bacterium
AGGCATCGACAACGAAATTATCCATCAAGAACTTACGCAATGGTTTCGGGCCATCAAGCAGTTTCGAGGCGAGGCCCGTGAACAGCTCGTTGAAGGTGCTCTTGGTGCCAAACTGCCGCACCTTGTCCCCCCAGACCGCCGGGAAGGCCGCGCTGGAAACTTTCTCCATCCTAGGATGTTCGTGCAACTTGGCCATCAGGCGCACGCCCTCCATCAGGCGGTCCAAATCGCGTTTGTCCGACAAAAGATTGAAATCGACGCTGGGCTCATCCCGCCAACTTTTGCTGTTCAGCTTGACCTCACCGGTCTCAGAATAGGTCTTGTTGACAAAGATAATCATTGAGCCGAATTGCTTGCCAACATCATGCCAGAACGATTTGCTGGCGCCGGCGATGAACATGTCGCCTTGCTGGGCGTTCTCGATCTCCGAGGTATAGCGAAGACCAACCATCAGATGGCGGCGGGTAAAATCACCCATCCTGGCGAATTTCTCCAGGAAGGCGGCGACGGCGATAGAGGGGTGATCCATCAGACGCTGGCCAACGCCTGGCAGGTTCTGGCGGACATCGATGCCCATCTCATGCAGATGACCAGCGGGACCGATGCCGGCGCGCATCAGATGCGCCGGTGAATGGATCGCACCAGAGGACAGGATTACCTCATTAGCGCGAAACTCGGTCTCCTTGCCTTCGACAAGAGCTTTTACGCCAACGCATTTCGTACCCTCGAATAACAGTTCGGTAACCTGGGTATGGGTAGAAATTTTTAAGTTCTCGCGCATCCGGGTGCCGGGGTCAAGATAGCCGATGGCGGCCGAAACCCGACGCTCAAAAGCGTTGGAGATGGTGATTGGAAAGTGGCCGTCGACAAATTCGCCGTTCTGGTCGGGGATATAGTCGAAACCCATCTCCTTGTAGACCTCCGAGATCGCTTTGGCGTGCTCGCTCCACAGATCCGGGAAGATCCGGCGCACGGGAATGCGACCTTCCTTGCCGTGCAGCGGGCCCTCGAAATCCATGTCCCGCTCAACCTTTTTAAAATAAGGCAACACATTGTCCCAGTTCCAACCCTCGGCGCCGCGTGCTTCCCACTCGTCATAGTCGGCGGGAGCGCCGCGGTTGGCCATCTGGCCATTGATGGAAGAGCCACCGCCGAGAATTCGAGCCTGCTCGTAGACCCGTTTCGGCGGGCGCTTGGCCTCGGGGTTGTTATGGGAGATCACCTCCGTCGTGACCTTCAGGTCCGTCCAGGTGAATTCAGGATTGAGATAGGCAAGCCCCGGATAGCTGTCGAGAACTTCCTCGGGGACCTTGCCGTGGGGCGTATCCCGGCCCGCCTCGCAGAGCAGCACCTGATTGGCGCTTTTAATGGACAATCGATTGGCCAGAACCGAACCCGCGGAACCTCCGCCAACGATGATGTAATCGTAGATCATATCTCTTCCCTTCCTCACGCTTCTTTTTAACTCCGGTTTATCCGGCTTTGCCTCGTCAGCGTCAGAAGCCAAGGTCCCGGGCGATGATATTGCGTTGAATTTCGCTGGTCCCCTCGCCGATCACATAGACCAAAGCGTCACGATGGTACCGTCCGACGGGGAATTCTGGCATGATCTCAGCGCCGTCGTGTATCCGTATGTCGTTTTCAGTGACCCGAAGCGCAGTTTCTGATGCGATTAGCTTAGCTTTCGAGGCCGTCGCTCCGTCGAGGCTTCCTTGGTCCATCCGCCACGCCGCATGGTAGACGATCCATTTAGCCGCCTCGATATCGGCGACCATATCTGCGAGCTTGTGTTGGATTGCCTGAAAGTCGCCCACGCGCTTACAGCCTATCTGGCGTTCCTGGGCATAGGTGAGCGAGGCCTGGAGGGCCGCACGCGCGATACCAACCGCGTTGGCCGCGACGCCGACCCGGTTCTCCAATAGCGACTCCAGAATGATCGGATAGGTCCCGGTCTCGCCGCCCAATAGGCAATCATCCGGCACGAAGGCATCCTCGATATAGATCAGGCCTGTCTCGGACGCCCGGATGCCTTCCTTCTTAAGACTGACGACATCAAAGCCCAGGTTCGGCAACTCGACAATGAAAAGGCTGATTGCGCTGGCCGAAAGTTCGGGATCAGTGCGTGCCGCCAGCAGGATGAAGTCCGCGATGGGCGCGTTGGTAATATACATCTTGGAGCCGTTGAACTTCCAGCCGCCTTCGACTTTCTCGGCGCGGGTTTTCAAGCCCCTCACGTTGGAGCCGACTTCCGGCTCACTCAGCCGAAAGGCGGCGACCTTCTCGCCCGCCAGCGCCGGGCGGAAAAACCGTTCCTTCTGGTCATCGGTTCCAGCCCGCCAGATCGGCCAGATACCAAGATGCGTATGCGCCGACCAGGCTGAGGCGAAACCTTGGCTGACCACGCTCATTTCCTCGCGGATAAAGCAGTCGGTAATCTCGTCCATTCCGGCGCCGCCACCGGCCTCGCTGGCCAGCGGCGCGATCTTGGCCTCACAGAACCGGCAGACCATTTCGCGGACCCGTTCCTGTTCCTCGGTGAAGGAAAAATCCAACATTCTTCGACGTTGTCCTGTTACTTAAAATTCAGTCGGGGCGGAGTTCCGCAGGCCAGCCTCATGCATCAGAGGCCAGACAGCCTCGCGGAAATAGGCGAGATCCGGCAGAAAGTCGAAGAAGTTGATCTGAACGCCATCGACGCCCGTTTCCTTAAGCTCTACCATCCAGTCGACGATCGTTTGGGGGGAGCCAACGAGGTGAACATTACCCCCGATCGCCCAGTTCTCTGGGCTATGGCCCTTCCATGACGTCTGGTCCCCGCCCATGAAATCGGCCACGAAATTGCCGACGGCTTCCTCGTCGCGTTCTGCCAGGATGCGGTCTCGCCACTCCCATGCCTCGGCGTCGGTGGGCCGGCAGATCACGTGGGGGTTGATCATCACCCGTATATCGCGGCCCTTGGCCCGTGCCAGGTCCTTGATCTTGGCGATATGAGCGGGCAGCGACTCGCAAGCCTTCTCCGGATCAGCTCCTGAGGGAGAGGTGCAGAAAATCAGATCCGAGTAGCTGGTAGCGTAATCGAGCCCGGCGCCCGACGACGCTGCGTTCACCAGCACCGGCATCCCGTTCACCGGCTTCGGCGCGACGAAGGCTTTCTCCGTCGTCCACCACTCACCGTCGAAATCAAGCTCATCAGTGCTGATCCAAAGCTGCTTCATCAGCTCGGTGAATTCGGTCGCTCGCGCATAGCGTTCATCCCGCTCGATATTCGGCAGGCC
>JAPKDN010000546.1 GCA_028822575.1 Alphaproteobacteria bacterium
TCACAGCCCGCGCGCTATATCCCTTTCACAGTATGTTCTAACGAGAGGAAAATAACGATGGTGGCAATGAGATTTCCCCGGGATGAGAAGGAGACTGCGGTGATCCGGGCCGTCGCCAAAAGCGGTGACGACTGGCCAGTGACGATGATTAATCTGAACCGGTATGTGAGCGAAGCCGGTTTTCCGGATGGGGAACTCTATCTTGCCTATATAAATGGGCTCGAAGCTTTCCTGCCCAATGCCGGAGGTAAAATATTGTGGCGCACGCCTGTCTTGGGTTGTGTAGTTGGTGACCAAGTACTCCATGAAGTTTTGGCGGCATGGTACCCGTCCCATCAAGCCTTTCTTGATCTTCCGAAAGCACCTGGTGCCGAGGATAACTACCGCCTGCGCAATGAAGCCGTGGAATATGCTTCCATTCATCGTTGCACGGGCGAAGGATACGCATTCGGCTCGACTTAGTTCGGATTGTGTCTTCGCCCGGGATAGGTTTACATCAAAATAGGATGTTCTATCTTCGGGGGTGATACACATGCGAGTTAGTTTGTTCGCGCCGCTCGTCAGTCCTCAAAATGACGCGGCCTATGTAAGCGCGCTCGCCAAAGGGGCCGAAGACCGCGGGTTCCACGGTATTTGGCTCGGCGAGCATGTCGTTCTTTTCGACGATTACGATGCCGAGTATCCGTATGAGGACGATGGGAAGATTCCGGTTGACGGTGACAAGGGGCTGTTGGAGCCGATCACCGCACTCAGTTTCATGGCGGCGCAGACGACCCGCATTCGTCTAGGTACGGGTATATGTCTCGTCCCGCAGCGGAATCCCGTTTACACGGCAAAAGAAATAGCATCGGTCGATTATCTCTCCGGCGGGCGGGTGGATTTCGGCGTGGGTGTGGGGTGGCTGGAGGAGGAATTTGCCGCTCTCGATGTACCTTTTGAGCGCCGGGGTGCTCGCTGTTACGAGTATATGGAGGTGATTAAATCACTCTGGCAGGACGAGGTGTCTTCTTATTCTGGCGAATTCTATACCTTGGCTCCCTGCCGTCAGTATCCGAAACCGATCCAGCAAGCGGGACCCCCAATCTATTTTGGCGGCGAGAGCGATGCTGCCCTGCGGCGCGTCGCTGAGATGGGTGATGGTTGGTATGGGTTCAACGCGACTGCCGAAGAGACACGCGGGCATCTGTCGCGTCTTGACGGTTTTCTTGAAAAGAAGGGACGGACACGCTCGGATGTCGAGGTCGCCATTTGTCCCTACGGTCACAAGCTGAACAAGGATCGCGCTGCCGAATATGAAAACGTAGGTATCGATGAATTAGTGGTGATGATCGTGGGCCGTGATCTCGATGAACTCGAACGATGGCTGGATCGGCTTGCGGAAGATTATCTCTAAAGATATGGGAGAAACTGGAATGGTAAGATTGGAGGATAAGGTCGTGCCCATCAGCTGTGGCCAGAAGAACCAAGGAGCCGCTGAAGCACCAGTTTTTACCACAGAGTGTGCGAAGGGGATATACGGACGGTTGGATGTTCTGACGAACAATGTCGCCATTCTGAACCCGCGGATTCCCACCGAAGAACGCACGATGGAGTAATGGGACTCTGTCATTATGGTTAATGCCAAAGGTGTCTTTATGTTAACGAAACGTGCAAGCCCAGTGTTGGGCAGAATTGGTGGTGGATCGATCGCAATATTTCGTTGAAATCGTCTCAGGCGTACTCTACTTCGCCGTGGACGCATCGCCCTATGTGAAAAGGATGGAAATCGTGATTGACGGTGGCGCGCTCAGTATTTAGCGAAACTCGCTTGTTGACGAACAAATGTGTGGAATTTCCGATTCCGTATATTGCGGCTTCCTGGTCCGCGTTTCATTATCTCTGCGCCTAATTGTGGAAATACAAAAACTGGGGAGAACTTTGGGTGTTTCAAAAAGAGCGATTTGTCGACGCCTGCAAGGCAGCTGTCGGCGAAGGCCAAAAGGCTATTCGAGAGTTAGTGTCAGAAGCGACTGCAGATCCGTCGAGCATAATCAAGGAATTGGGGGAGCCGACTGAAGCAGGCGTATTCCCTATTTATAATGACGATGATATCACCATAATTAATTTCATTTGGGCACCGTTAATGACCCTATTACCGCACAACCACAATATGTTCGCGGTGATCGGCATTTATGGTGGCCGCGAAGATAATGTGTTCTGGCGTCGTATCGGCGATGGAGCGGGGAGCGGCAGTTCACCGGGTTTGGAAGCGGCGGGCGCTGATTCTATGGGTCCGGGACAGGTCGCGACCATGGGGAAAGATATTATTCATTCTGTCGCCAATCCGCTGTCGAAGCTAACAAGTGCCATCCATGTCTATGGCGGTAATTTCTTCGAACCGCCGATACCGCGAAGTCAGTGGAACCATGAAACCTTGGTTCATGAACCTTGGGATATGGAGCAAACTCGTGCTACCTTCCGCGAGGCTGGGATTCGATATGACGCTGGCGTCGTCGCAGGCGTCTAGAGGATACGTTTCAATTCCGCATCGAGCCGAGCAAGAAATCTGGCCTCATTGCCCGAGTTGTCGATAACGACATCGGCGCGTGCACTCCGCTCGTTGTTTGAGAGCTGCGACGCGATGCGTTTGCGAACGGCCACCTCGTCCAGGCTGTCGCGAGCCACAGCGCGGGTAACCGCAGTATCCGGATCGACAATGACCACCCAAGTTTCGTCGGCGAGGTCCTCCCAACCGGCTTCCAGTAGAACCGCCGCGTCCATGACCAACAAAGCCTCCGGATTGTCTGCATGTGCCGTTTCTATCCACGCGCTGAACATACGCCGAATTTCCGGATACAAGATATCGGTCAGTTGTTTGAGCGCATCCGGATTGCCGAAGACCTTACTCCCTAGAACCTTGCGGTCGATCTGCCCATCGGCTCCAACAACATCGCTGCCAAAGGTCTCAGCGATCATCGCGAAGGCTGCAGTAGCAGGTTCGTATGCTCGGTGACCGAGGACGTCGCCATCCATCACGAGAGCGCCATTTTTCATCAAATACCGAGCCGCAGTCGACTTTCCTGACGCTATGCCGCCAGTGAGACCAATGATCATGTTCTATAAATCCGAATTTAGTTTTCTACGGAGATAGGGCCAGAATCATAAATTCAAAACAGGGTATCCATTCTTTCAATTACTTGCGCTTGAAACTACGTCATGGCGAGCAAACCTCTATAGTATAGGCGTTTGATGGAGGCGAAAATAGTGAGACCTACAAAAATTGAGATTACCG
>JAPKDN010000547.1 GCA_028822575.1 Alphaproteobacteria bacterium
CTTTGATGATTTTGACGGTTAGCGCTGTATCCGTTGCGGTGGTGTTGATGGCGACTGGATTTGAAGGCTACCTCTATGGTGTTGGGCCGGTTAGTTGGCCAATCCGAATCTTTCTATTTATTGGGGCGGCGGGCTTCCTGTATCCGAGCGTCACTGGTTATGCCATCGCGGCGGCCGGGACTGTGATCGTCTATGGCGTGGTGTTCATGTTGGCGAAACGCAGGGCCGTGGCGGCGGGATAGTTCACAAATGTTTCACGCCGAGCCTAGAAAGCTTGGCGTCAAAAGCTTTCCGGTGATGACGTCGCGCGACGGGGGATTGCGTTAAAAGCTGTTGGAGAGCAACGCGATGCAGATAATGACTACCCTTCCTCAGGAGGATCTGAACACGGTGCCGGACGCGGCGCGTGCCGCCGAACGTGCCGGGTTTGATCTGATTGCGACGATGGAGAATCGGTACGAGCCTTTCATGCCCTTGGCGGTCTCGGCGATTGCCACGGAGCGGATCCAGTTGGGAACCGCTGTCGCCATCGCCTTTCCGCGCTCTCCGATGGTCGTTGCGAATACCGGCTGGGACCTCCAGAAGGCGTCCAAGGGGCGGTTCGTGCTGGGTCTTGGCCCACAGATAAAGCCTCATAATGAAAAGCGTTTTTCCACGCCCTGGTCGGCGCCAGCCCCGCGATTGCGGGAGTATGTAAAGGCGTTGAAGGCGATCTGGCGTTCTTGGGAGTTAGGGGAACCGCTCAAGTTCAGCGGTGCTCATTATACATTTACTCTGATGACGCCGAATTTCGTCCCCACATCCGCCAGACAACCGCCAGTACCTGTTACGCTTGCCGCCGTGGGGCCACACACGTTGAAGTTGACCGGAGAGGTCTGTGACGGCGTGCGGTTGCACCCGTTCTGTACTCGGGCCTATCTGGAAGAGGTGGCGATGCCCAAGGTTGCCGAGGGCCTGATGATGTCCGGCACGCCGCGGGAGGAATTTCAAGTCTCCGGTGGTGGCTTCATAGCGACCGGGGCTACGGACGGGGAGGTCCAGCAGGTCGCCGAATGGGTCCGCTACCGGATCGCATTTTACGGATCGACGCCAAGTTACTGGCCCGTGTTCGAGCATCACGGACTGGGTGATCTAGGTCGTAAGCTCAATCGCATGACCAAGGAAGGCCAATGGGACCGGATCGCGGCGGAAATCTCAGATGACGTTCTGCGCCTGTTCGCGGCGATTGGCCGGCATGATGAGCTGGTAAGCCTGGTCGACGCCCGCTTTGGCGGATCCACCGATATGATCTATGCCAGTACATCCTCGGATATCCAGCCGGTAATACCGCCGGGGGTCCTTCAGGATATCCAGCGTATCGAAACGCCTTTCAAGGGCTTCCGGATGAAGTGGTAACGACGATGACGAGCATTACCTTTGGCTCGATCATGGCGGCGCGGCGCGATATTGCCGGAAGCGCGATTGAGACACCGCTCGTTCCATCGCATTATCTGTCTTCCGTGGTGGGCAGGAAGTCTTTCTCAAATTGGAAATCACCCAGCCGGTAGGCACTTTTAAGAACCGTGGCGCGGCACACGCCATTTTCAAACTATCGGCCTATGTCGCGGGCGTAACCTGCTGCTCAACCGGAAACCATGGGCGAGGGGTCGCTTTCGCGGCAGCGAAGCGAGGGCTTCGGGCAGTGATTTGCATGTCCACGCTGGTGCCGCAAACTAAGGTGGACGGGATCAAGGCGCTGGGGGCAGAGGTCCGGATAATCGGGATGTCCCAGGACGAGGCACAGGAAGAGTGTCTCCGTCTGGTCGGCGATGAAGGACTTGTCGAGATATCACCTTTCGACGACCCGTTGGTCATCGCGGGGCAGGGGACAATAGGGCTTGAGTTAATGGAACAAAGGCAGGACCTCGCCACGGTGTTAGTGCCCTTGTCCGGCGGTGGGTTGACCGGAGGGATCGCGCTGGCAATTAAGAGCATTAAACCGGACGTTCACGTGATCGGCATATCCATGGACCGGGGGCCGGCGATCGTTGACTCGATCCGGGCCGGCCGCCCGGTGGACGTGGAGGAGCTGCAAAGTCTGGCGGATTCGCTCGGTGGTGGAATTGGTCTCGATAACCGATATTCCTTCGCGCTTTGCCGGGACTATCTCGACGAGATGATTCTCGTCACAGAGGCCGAGATCTATCCCGGAATTCAGGCGATTTACCATGAGGACCGGATCGTGTGCGAGGGTGGTAGCGCGGTTTCGGCGGCGGCCCTGTTAGCGGGCAAGCTTCCCACCTTGGAGGGGTCCGCAGCGATGATCGTTTCTGGTCGAAATCTGGATATGATCATGCACGCCGATATCATCCAAGGCCGTGACGTGAAGCTAGGAGAACTTACTTTGAAGGGCTCTGCATATGCTCAGTAAGTCAACGACTGACGCGTTAGGATGGGTTGTCGTTCCTTTCCTTGGCAATAAAATCGAAATAATCCGTTGTCTATCGGCGCCCAATGTGTCGGCGGGCACCTCCCCATAGAGCGCTGGCAACGCGGCACCGGCGACGACTTTTCCTCGGCGTCGCCTAACACCCGGTCACCATCGTTCGTCGCCCGCACTGCGACCTCGCGGTGGGCGAATTTGATGTGGTTCTTGGGGAAAAATTCCTGGATGTGGGTTTAGACCAGCTTGTGGATCATGAATTGATCACGGGGTTTGGTCATGAATGATATCCGTATAATGGTGGCCGAATCTTCCGTCTTGAAGACACCTAGGGACTTCAACGGCTCTAAATATTTTTTCGCCAAGTTTGGGGTGTGCCAAAGGTTCCGAGCCAAATTTCTTGATCAGCTTGCGAATTTTCTCAACGTCGGTGTCATAGGTGACCCTGAGCGGCAGTTACATCATTAAAAAGTTGTGCGAGTGATTAGTCAGGTGCTGAAGTTCTCTGAAAGGGATCGTATGCAAGAGGCTAAGATGGTGGCGCAACTGCAGGGAGCGGATGGAGATCTTCTCGACATTACCTTTGACGCTGCCGAGATCGATTTACTCACCCTGCCGGAATGTGTCATCGATTAGGAAGAAGACGCTGGAGAACACGTCATGGGACGGGCGTCACGACCGGCGCCGGATATCTTCCAACCACACGCAGATCCCTCCACCAAAGGCGGGATTCCAGGTTGCCACGCGAAACCCGTTTCTAAGGTTGGTCGTCGCAGCGTCAAAAAGGCGAATGAGCCGATGCTCATGGGCGTCTCGGGCGAAGCGAGCTTGGAAAATAAGGAAC
>JAPKDN010000548.1 GCA_028822575.1 Alphaproteobacteria bacterium
GTGGAAATGTCGGGTGGAGACGTTGGATACCACAAACTGGGCCCGAGATGGCTTCAGGGATGTCTGGTTTCGCTTGGGTGGGTCTCGGCACCGTCTTGCGTGTTGATCGCCCTTATCGCCGGCGTCATGATTATCGAAAGGGGTGCTCGTTGAAGCCCCGATTGAGGATCATGCCATGGCTGCTCCACCCCGCTTCGACATCGATCTCGCCGAGGCCCATCGGGACCCTTACCCGATCTACCGGAAATTAAGGGCTTCCGCTCCAATTGCCTATGTGCCCGCACTGGACGCGGTCGTTATGACGCGCCACGCGGATATCTCAAGCTGTGAACGTAAAATCAAGGTCTTCAGCTCGCATCAGCCCGGCGGGCTGATGAACGTACTGATGGGCCAAAACTTGATGCGCAAGGACGGTCGTGAGCATCGGACCGAACGCAACGTGATCTATCCGACCGTCAGCCGCGAAACGGTTGCTGACATGTGGCGGCAGCGCTTTCAGGCCGATGCCGACCGGTTGCTCGATGACATCGCGCGCAAGGGGAGCGGCGACCTTGTGAAGGATTTCGCGCTTCCGCTTTCGGGCGAAGCGCTGAAGGCTATCACGGGCTTGGAGAACATCACCTATGGCGAGATGGACGCTTGGTCCCAGGCCATGATGGACGGCATTGCCAATTACGCCGGCGACCCTGAGACTGAGGCCCGGTGCCATGCCGCGACGGCGAAAATAGACGCAGCAATTGACGATATGATGCCGAGGCTGAAAGCCAAGCCGAACATGAGCATGCTTAGCATGCTGCTCTGCTCCGACCTTTCGATGGAAAGTCTGCGCGCCAACATAAAGCTCACGATCAGCGGTGGACAGAACGAGCCAAGGGACGCCATCGCCGGCGCCGCCTGGGCGCTGTTGGCCCATCCGGACCAGCTTGCCCCGGTCGTCTCCGGCGAAGTTCCCTGGTTACAGGTATTCGAGGAATATGCGCGCTGGATCTCCCCCATCGGCATGTCGCCGCGCCGCTGCACTCAGAAATTTGAGCGAAACGGCGTCGACTTTTCGCCAGAGCAGCGGGTGTTTTTCCTATTTGGCGCCGCTAACCGGGACCCCGAGGTGTTCGACGCCCCGGACCGCTTCAATATCGACAGGGACACGTCCAACAGCATAGCGTTTGGCGCCGGCCCGCATTTCTGCGCCGGCGCTTGGGCGTCCCGGGCCTTGATCGCCGATGTTGCCTTGCCGACCCTATTCAAACGTTTGACCGGCCTGCGGCTTACACCCGGTCAAACCGCCGAATTCGTCGGCTGGGTTTTTCGAGGGCCGGTATCCGTCCCGGTCGAATGGGACACTGTCTAGATTCAGTCGAGATCGCTGAATACGAACGCATCTATTACCCACGCCAGGGCGACGGCGGAAAACTGCGCCGCCTGGGAGAGATTCGCGTTTTGGTTTTCCTAACGTCCCAATTTATTCTGGAATCCCGCGCGGTTCACTACCTCGGGGTTGACCAGGTTCTCGGGTGATTGCCCATTTTTGACCGCTAGGATGGCGCGCGTGTTGACCTCGCCCATGGTCTGGAACATCTGGTCGGAAAAACCGATAGCGTGCGGCGCGACGATGACATTGGAGAGTTTGAGGATCGGGTCATCCGACGGCGATGGCTCAGGATCGAAAACATCGATCGCGGCACCGGCCAGGCGTCCCTCCACCAGTGCGTTGTATAATGCCTTCTGATCTACTATCGGGCCGCGCGCTGTATTCACGATATAGGCTGCGGCTTTCATCTTCGCCATGCCCTCGGCCGAGCCGATGCCAAGGGTTTCCTCGTTTAAAGGGCAATTGAATGATAAGAAATCCGCTTCTCGATAGGCGGTATCAAGATCCACCAAGGTAACACCAAGGTCCTCGGCGATCTTGGGGTCGAGATAAGGGTCATGAGCGATGATCCGCATATCGAAGGCGCGGATCAGGCGCACGACCTCCTGGCCGATATTGCCAAGGCCGATGATCGCCAATGTCCGACCACTAAGGCCGGTGCCGAAAAAGTCGAGACGCGCCGGCCAGCCCAGGGGGCCGGTGCGGGTAACACGATCTTTTTCCAGGAGCTTGTGCGCGAGAGCTAGGATGAACAGCACCACGGAGCTCGCCATCGGCCGGCGTACACCGTCCGGAGTGATCGTCAGCGCGACATCATTCTCGGTGCAGGCAGGCACGTCGATTCGGTCGAAGCCGACACCCATCCGCGCGAGAAGCTTCAACCGACCATCGTCTCGGAAACTATCGGTGGTGACTTTTTCGCCCATCAAAACCAGCGCGTCGTAATCCGCCACCAATTCCTTGGTCAAGGTGTTCCCCGGCGCCATTTTCACCACCTCGACACGGTTGGTTCCCTCCAATGCGGACCAATCACAGCTTGGAAAAGTTGGTTTACCATCGGCGCGGGTAAAAGCGGCGCTAAGGCCGACACGGAAGGACGTCATGATGCTGTCTCCGACGATTGAACACGCGTGCTATCGATCTAGTGTAGATCGACGGGCACCATGATGGCGAGATCATCGGCGGCTCAGCCTGACCCGACGCAAAATATCGTCCGGCCCGTGGCCAGCCTTGCGCAGGGACCGCAAGGTCAACGCCTGGTCGCGCTTGGCGTAGCGCCGCCCCTTATCGTCAAGCAAGAGGGGGTGGTGGCGATAGTCGGGTACAGGCAACTCAAGCAACGCCTGCAGCAAACGGTGGACGTGACTTGCCTGGAAGAGGTCCTCGCCTCTTGTTACCAAGGTTACACCTTGCAATGCGTCGTCGACCGTGACCGCGAGATGATAGCTGGTTGGCACGTCTTTTCGGGCCAGCACGACGTCACCAAAAATTTCTGGTGTTGCCGCCTGTGCGCCGACGTCCAGATCGGTCCAGGTCAAGGGGCCGGCCATTGCCGTCGCTTTCGCCATCCTTAAGCGCAGGACATGAGGCTCTCCTGCCTCCAGCCGGCGCGCGCGTTCCTCTTCCGGCATTAGTCGATGCGTGTCTGTTGCCGCCGGGCCGTCTGGCCCCAAGCCGGGTGAGAGATGCGGCGCTGACAGGGCGTCATTTAGCTCCCGGCGCGACAGAAAACAGGGATACAGCAATCCCATAGCCTCGAGTTTTTTCAGCGCATCGGCATAGTCGTCCATGTGATCCGATTGCCGGCGTGGCGGTTTTGGCCAACTGAGACCTAACCAGGAAAGGTCCTCCAGCATCGCCGTCTCGAATTCTGGCTGGCATCGGCC
>JAPKDN010000549.1 GCA_028822575.1 Alphaproteobacteria bacterium
GCTCCTGTATTTTGCTTGGGTCCGGTCCAAGCTTGGGGTCGGCGAGGAAACTGTCTCTCCACCCGCCTCGGTAGACGATGTGGCCGGTCTGATCGATTGGTTAAAGGAACGTGGTGCTGGCGCGACGGACGCGTTCTCGGATCTCTCGCTTATCCGGGTGGCGGTCAATCAGGATTATGTGGAACTTGACCACCCGGTCGCAGTGGGCGACGAGGTTGCGTTCTTCCCGCCGGTGACTGGAGGCTAAAGCGATGATCCGGGTCCAGCGCGAGGATTTTGACGCGGGTGCCGAGCTTAAGGCGATGACTGACGGCAATCACCAGATCGGTGGCTTGACCAGTTTCACTGGCATGGTTCGCGATATCGCCGGTGGTGAGGCGGTGTCGGCAATGACCCTGGAGCATTACCCGGGCATGACCGAAAAGCAGCTTGCCGAAATCGAGGCCGAGGCCAATCGACGCTGGGACCTAGGCGCCAGTTTGATCATCCACCGTTACGGCCGGCTAGAACCGGGCGACCAGATCGTCTTCGTTGCGTGCGCCTCCGCGCATCGCGAGGAGGCCTTCAAGGCTTGCCATTTCCTGATCGATTGGCTGAAGACCAGAGCGCCGTTCTGGAAACTCGAGGATACGCCCGACGGCGGCAAATGGGTCGACGCCAAGGCCAGCGATGACACGGCGACCACGCGCTGGGCCGAGGGGTGAGCGACCCTTTGCTGGACCATACATGGGTGGGTGTCGGTGTCATGCTTAGATGCGGCCCGCTTGTTTTGCTCGGCAAGCGTCTTTCCGGTCCCGGAACCGGCACTTACGGCTGGGCCGGAGGCCATCTGTGATTTTGTGAAACGCCCGAGGCTTGTGCGGTCCGCGAGGTCGCCGAGGAAACCGGGCTCGTCATCAACCCAGACATGCTGGAGCCGCTGTGTGTTTCGAACACCATGGCGTACGGAACCCACTACATCGATATCGAATTTCGCTGTGAGATACCTGAGGGCCGGCCACGGGTCATGGAGCCGCAGAAACTGGAAACCTGGGAGTGGCACTCTCTGACCGCGCTGCCTGAGCCGATGTTCGACGCGGCGGTGATGGCGCTCAAGGCCATGGATCGCGGTGACTGGTGGACCGGGGCCCGCTAGGAAAGAGAGAGAGTTTCTCGCTTTAGCGGCGGTTATTCCAGGACCGAGCCCGGCGCCACCGCGTTGCCGCGCAGATAAGCGTCCGCGGCCATGGCTCCCTTGCCGGGCTTCTGCACCTTGGTCAGCCTCAGGGCACCGTCGCCGCAAGCCACGGTCAAGGCTGGGTCGAGAACCGTTCCCGGATCATTCGACAGCTTGCCCAGGTCGATGACCTGGGCACCGAGAACCTTGAGGCGCTCACCATTGGCGAGGCACCAGGCGCCCGGCCAAGGGTCTAGCGCTCGAACCAGACATCCCAGCTCGCTCGCCGGAAGCGTCCAATTCAATCGCCCGACGTCGCGGCTCAATTTGGCCGCGTAGGTAACACCGTCTTTGGCTTGGGGCCGTGCGATAAGGCTCTCGTCCATCAGGCCCGTCAATGCCGGAGCAATCAACCGGGCGCCAATTTCGGCCAAACCGTCATGCAGGCTCGCACCGGTCGTCGTCTCGGTGATCGTAATGCGTTCGGTCATGAGCACTGGACCGGTATCCAGGCCTTCGTCCATCACCATGATCGCGACGCCGGTTTCCCGATCACCAGCCATGATTGCCCGTTGGATCGGCGCCGCCCCACGCCAGCGCGGCAATAACGAGGCGTGTACGTTGACACAGCCGTGGCGCGGCGCATTCAAAATTTCAGCAGGGAGGATGAGACCATAGGCGACTACCACCGCTGCGTCCAAATTCAACGCTGCGAAAGCCTGATGTTCGACAGGGTCTTTCAGACGCACTGGCGTTTGCACTTCAATTCCGCGCGCTTCGGCGAAGTCATGTACCGGTGACTTGCGGTCCCGCTTGCCGCGGCCCGCTGGTCGTGGCGGCTGGGTATAGACCGCGACGATTTCGTATCCGGCGTCAATCAAGGTCGCAAGGACCGGGACCGAGAACTCGGGCGTTCCCATAAATGCTAAACGGCCGAACGAACGCTGATCAGCCGACTCTTTCACGCTAGCGATCCCTCTTTGCCCTGACCATTTTTTTCAGGATCATGTTGCGTTTCAGGGACGATATATGGTCGACGAAAAGGATGCCGTTGATATGATCGATCTCGTGCTGGATGCAGGTGGCCAGCAATCCGTCGGCCTCGATTTTCCGGCTGGTTCCGGTTTCGTCGAGATAGCGCACCTTTGCCTCGGCCGGCCGGCTGACATCGGCGTAATGGCCGGGTAGGGAAAGGCACCCTTCTTCGTTTACTGCCTCCTCCAGCGCGACCGTGAAAATCTCCGGGTTTACCATGCGCATGGGCCGCGGCTCTTCATCCGCCTTGGAACAATCCACCACGATCACCCGGCGCTTGACCCCGACCTGCGGCGCGGCCAGACCAACACCCGGCGCGTCATACATGGTTTCCAACATATCATCCATAAGCCGGCGCACTTCGTCGTCGACCTCGGCGACCCTGTCGCATTTTGCCTTAAGAATCGGGTCAGGTGCCCAAACGATCGGAAGTATCGTCATGTCGCTGCGAGCTTAAGTTGATGCTACCAGTCACCTAGGCGATCATCGGCCAATCGTCAAGGTTCGCACCCCGTACCTGGGTTGTGGACCACCGTTTCACCTCAATATACTGTAGTAGAATCGATATCAAACTCGATATGGAGGTGTGGCCATGGAACCAGTCTGGTTCGTCGGAGTGGCGATCATGGCCCTTTGCGCCGGTGGGTCGATCGTCTTTCTGCTTACCCGAAATAGTTTAATGGGCGGCAACGACGGTCTGGCGCGTGAATTGGCCAATACAAGACATGCCAGGAACGATACCGCCGATCGGCTGTTCGCCTCACAGGCCGAACTTACAGGTCGGCTGGCCCAACTCGCCGAAGGCCAGGCCGCCCATCAGGCTCAAATCGCCGAAATGATGCGGGTCCAGGAACGCGAGGTCAGCCGCAAACTGGAGGACCGGCTCGCCGAGGTGACTCGCAAGATGGGCGAAGGGTTGGAAAAATCCCGCGACCAGCAGCAATCTTCCCTGGGCGAGCTCAAGGAACGGTTGGCGATTATCGACACCGCGCAGAAAAATATCACCGAATTGTCGAGCCAGGTCGTCAGCCTGCAGGATATTTTATCGAATAAGCAATC
>JAPKDN010000550.1 GCA_028822575.1 Alphaproteobacteria bacterium
TGTCCATCCTATGCAGGCGGAGGCTTTCGCGAAAGCGATCGTTGCCTTGCCCGCGCTGTTGCGGCACCGTGTCGCCGATCGAATTCTTGAAGGAGCAATCCCATGGGGCGCATCGCGACCGGAGGCAAGGCCATTCAAGGCGCCAGCGTCGGTATCCTGATGTTGGAGGCACGCTTCCCGCGTATCCCCGGCGATATCGGCAACGCCGGCACGTGGCCATTTCCCGTGCACTACAAGATCGTGTCTGGGGCAAGCCCCGATAGGGTGGTCCGACAACGGGCGGTTGGCCTGCACAACGCCTTCATCGATGCGGCTCAGGAGCTTGTGGCGATGGGGTGTGATGGGATCACGACGAATTGTGGGTTCCTGTCACTGATCCAGAATGATCTGGCCACCGCCGTCGGTGTGCCTGTGGCGACCTCGTCGCTGATGCAGTACCCAATGGTCCAGGCGCTGTTGCCGCCGGGCAAGCGTCCTGGAATTCTAACAATCTCCTCCGCCACCTTGACCGCGGATCATATGGCTGCGGCGAACGTCCCGTTGGATACGCCGGTCGTCGGTACCGACGAACTTGGCGGCGAGTTTACCCGTGTTATTGTCGGCGACGAGGAGCGTCTCGACGTAGACGCTGCCGAGCGGGATCTCCTGCAGGCGGCGGATGCCCTGATGGAGAGACATCCGAATGTTGGCGCTATCCTGCTGGAATGCACCAACATGACGCCTTATTCCGAGGCGATAGCGGCGCATTCGAGGCTGCCGGTTTTTGACATGTATGGGTTTATCTCGTGGTTTCAGACTGGGCTCAGACCAAGAAAATTTGCCTGACCTCTGGGACGGATCATGCGGTCCGGTTTAATAGTGGGCGCGGCGGGGTTTTTGCTCCCGATACTGGTTAGCTGTACTACTTTTGCCGAAACCTTGTCCCCCGCTTCGATCTCGGCCTCCATGCATGGCATCGCGATGCATGGAGAACCAAAATATGCCAACGCTTTTACCCATTTCGACTATGTCAACCCGGAGGCGCCACGTGGTGGTGATCTGCGGGTCGCGCCGATCGGGACATTTGATACCCTCAATCCCTATAGCCTTGCGGGAGTTCCGGCGGCAGGTGTTTCGGGACATGTTTTTGAGAGTTTGTTGACCCGCTCGAAGGACGAGCCGTTCACGCTATATGGCTTGCTTGCGGAGCGGATCGAGGTGCCGGACGATCGCTCGTGGATCACTTTCCATCTCAATCCCAAGGCCCGTTTCCACAATGGCGCGTCTGTCACCGTCGATGACGTGATCTTTTCATGGGAACTGCTCAAGGAAAAAGGCCTTGCCAACCAGCGCGGTTTCTACCGGCGCGTGGAGGCGGTGGAACAGGTTGGTTCACTTGCCGTCCGGATGCGCTTCGCCAGGCCGATGGATCGGGAAATGCCTTTGATCATGGGGTTGATGGCGGTCCTGCCTCGCGCCGTTTATCAGGCATTGAACTTCGAACGGTTGGGCATGACGCAGCCGGTTGGCAGTGGCCCTTACCGTCTGGCGTCAGTGGATCCGGGCCGTTCCGTCGGCTTTGTCAGAGATCCCGACTATTGGGGCCAAGATCTGGCGGTTCGCCGTGGCCGCGATAACTTCGCGACCATCCGTTACGACTATTATCGTGATGCCAACGCCGCTTTTGAAGCTTTCAAGACTGGCACCGTCTCTCTTCGTCTTGAACCGGATCCGGCGCGCTGGGCAACGGGTTATGGTTTTCCGGCGATGCGTTCGGGAAAGACCGAACGAGGCGAGATTACGCATGGCCGGCCCTCGGGGATGTATGGGATCGCCATGAATTCGCGTCGAACGCCATTTAACGACCGGGCGGTACGAGAGGCTTTCATCCTTGCATTTGATTTCGAATGGGCGAACCGGACCCTTTTTCATGGATCTTATGCCCGTACCCGCTCATTCTTTGATAACAGCGTGTTGGCATCGAAAGGCGCTATCGATGCGTCAGAACGCGCGGTGCTTGGCCGTGATCTGTCGTTCGTGCCTGCATCGGATCGCGCGCAGGGATATCAGCCTCCAACGTCGCGGGGGACGGGCCGAAATCGGAAAAATTTGCGCCGGGCCCAGGCTCTTCTCGATAAGGCGGGGCTTGTCGTTCGAGGCGAAGCGCGGGTCGATCCGCGAACCGGTAAGCCGGTGGTGCTGGAATTACTGCTGGTCAATCCTCGTGACGAACGATTGGCTCTCACCTACGCGGATTCCCTGGCGACACTTGGTATTACCTTGCGCTTGCGAACCGTGGACATGGCCCAGTATCAGCGTCGCCTGCTCGATTTCGACTTTGATATGATCATCCACCATTGGGCGATGTCACTGTCGCCGGGAAACGAGCAAGAGCACTATTGGAGCAGTGCCGCGGCATCGCGCGCCGGAAGTCGAAACTATCCCGGAATTCAGTCGCCGGCGATTGATAAAATGGTTGGCAAGATCACGGCGGCGCGTGACCGAAGGCAATTCACCACTGTCGTAAAAGCGCTGGATCGTCTGTTGCTGGCGGGACGGTACGTCGTGCCGCTGTTTCATCTTCCGGCTGATCGATTGGCCTGGTGGTCGGGGTTTCGGCGACCACGAATGACACCGCTCTACGGTTTCTCGCTCGACACTTGGTGGTGGGACCCGGTAGCGGTCATGCGATAGCGATAAACTAATGCCGACATGGCTCCTTGGACGACCTGTATGTCATCGGGGATCCAGTCTTGAAGGGCAAAGCTGTTCGCGATCACCACAGTCCCGTCGTGCGCTTCCTGGTCCAGCTTGGTTTGAAGTCGCCGCATCGCGCCAATCATCAGGTAGCAAAAGATCACATCAGCGTCTCCAAGGGGCATCCGTAGGAAATTGCCGTACCGGATTTCCAGATTGGGGCGCTGCTGGAGCACTCGGCGTATTTTGCAAAACAACCAGGGGAGCGGAGACAGTTCAATACCAACGACCTGGGCATTGGGAAACTGACCCGCCAGCGCGAAGGCCAGGCGGCCCCAGCCGCAGCCCAGGTCGTAAATGACCTTGGGGGGTGGACGTTTTGGGATCATGTTGAACATTACGGGCACCACCAGGCGATGGGTTGGCATGGGAGGAACGCCGGTGATTAGTGTGAAGATTAGTATCAAAAGGCCACCGAGAAGAAACAGAACTAAAACCACCGCTTCGCTTCATGGAAGCGCTGCGATGTGATTGATGAAGTCGGACATGGTAGTCACAATCGTGCTGGGCCGA
>JAPKDN010000019.1 GCA_028822575.1 Alphaproteobacteria bacterium
CCTATCGTGAACTTGTTAATGCCCTTGGCCTGACTGCGCTCGCGGGATCGGTGCTTGCCGACAGTCGGACGGGCAAGAACGGCTGGCATTGTCTGGTCGGTCTGCTGCGCCAATCAGTCTATGGTCGTCTCGCCGGCTACGAGGACGTGAACGACGCCGACCGTCTGGGCCACGATCCCGCGATGCGTTGGGTTGTCGGCAGCAAGGCCATCAAGCGTGGCGCGCATCCACCAGCCAGATGGGTCGGTTCGAGACCGAGCTTCTGTCGACGAATGACAATCTCGCCACCCTCGCCCATTTGTCGGGCGCGTGGATTGACGCGGTACATGGATCCAAACCGCTCAAGGCCATCGTCCTGGAATGGATAGCTCAGTCAGTCCAACCCATGGTGGCCAGGAGGGGATAGCCTATAACCGCCACCGCCTCAAAAGCGCGCATGCGGAAAACCGTGGATCGTTCATCTGATCAACCCAATCTGCGGGCGCATAACATGTTTATGAGTGCAGGAACCGGCATTATATTTCCGAGCGTGCCACAATCAAAAAAGTGACCCCTATTATGGTGAAGATCACACCGCTCCATCCCTGCCTTGCCGCCGAGGTCACGGGCCTGGACCTGGTTAGTGGACCCAATGATCAGGATTTCCAGACCGTCAGGGCTGCGTTCGATCAATATTCTGTTCTCGTGTATCGCGATCAGGACATCACAGATGAACAGCAAATTAGATTCACCAAACGGTTCGGTCCGCTAGAAGGAACCAAGGTCGGGACTCCGGGAGCTGGAAGCCCAATCGCCCTGATCAGCAATCTCGACGCCAACGGGGAAATCGTCCCAGCCGGTCATCGCCAGGTAATCAACGGGCGCGCGAACGGCGTCTGGCATGCCGACAGTTCGTTCAAGGACATTCCCGCCTGGGCGTCGATGTTGTCAGGCCGGATCATCGCGAAGCATGGCGGTAATACTCAGTTCGCGTCGATGCGCTCAGCTTACCAGGATCTCCCCAAGCACTTGAAAAAGGCAATCGAGGGCCGAGCAGCGCTGCATCACTATGCCCATGGTCGTGACAAGATCGACCCAACCTTGGCCACCGACGTGGAGCGGGAGATGCTGCCACCAGTTCGCCAGGCCCTGGTGCTCGATCGCGGGGTGCTTGGAAAATCGCTCTATGTCGGCGCGCACACCGAAAGCATTGAAGGCGTGGACCACGAAAAGAGCGAAGCCCTCATCGAGGAGCTAAAAATCTTCGCAACTCAGGAGCGATATGTCTACAACCATGTCTGGCGCGACCATGACATGGTAATGTGGGACAATTTCGCGGTTGTCCACCGGGCCATGGCCTATGACGAAACCAAGGAGAAGAGGCACATGGTGCGAACGACCTTGGCCGGTTGGCCGACAATCGCCGCGTAAGATGAAAGCTGACTTTAGACCGGATACCGCGTGATCAGTTGCCGGGCGATGATCAGTTTTTGAAGTTCGTTCGTCCCCTCGCCGATCGCCAGCAACGGGGCATCCCGATAAAAGCGCTCGATATCGAATTCCTTGGAATATCCATAGGCCCCATGCAACCGCATGGCTTCCAGGCTATTCGATAGCGCGGCCTCGCTAGCGACGAGCTTGGCCATCCCGGCTTCCATGTCACAACGCTCGCCCAGGTCATAGGCGCGGGCGGCTTGTTCGGTTAAAAGCCTCGCTGTCTCTACGTTTGTAGCCATATCCGCCAGCTTGATCTGGATCGACTGATGCTCACAGATCGGCTTGCCGAAAGTTTTACGAACCTGCGCATACTCGACTGATTTCATCAAACAGGCCCGGGCGATGCCTATGCCGCGCGCGGCCACGTTGATTCGGCCAAGCTCAAGGCCGCCGAGGATCTGTTGCAACCCACGCCCCTCGGCGCCACCGACTAGGTTCTCGCCGGGAACAAAGAGTTCATCGATGACGAACTCGCCAGTATCGATGCCCTTATAGCCGAGCTTTTTCATCTTCTTGGTGACCTGAAATTCCTCACTCTTTTCTACCAGGAACAAGCTCATGCCCTTGTGGCGTGGCTCGGCTTCCGGGTTGGTCTTGGCCAGTATCGCCAGCACGCCGCCCTGGATCGAGTTGCTGATCCAGGCCTTGGCGCCAGTCAGGGCATAACCATTGCCGGACTTATCGGCGCGGGTGCGGATGCTCTGCAGATCAGTGCCGGCGTCAGGCTCAGTTAGCGCGATGCCACCGCGCAGCTCCCCGCTGGCGAAACGGGGCAGCCATTTCGCCTTCTGCTCATCGGTGCCACCGCGCTCGACTGCGGCCGCCATGATCAGATGCGAGTTGAAAATACCAGAGACGGACATCCAGACCGAAGACACCCGCTCGACAATCTTGGCATAGGTTTCGGCACCGAGGCCGAGCCCTCCATATTCCGAGCCGATCGTGGCCCCGAAAAGGCCCATCTCGATCATCTTATCGACAATTTCCTGAGGATAAATGTCTTCGGCTTCCAGATCATGGGCATAGGGCGCGACGTCGCGTTCGAGGAACCGGTCCACGCTATCGAGGATCATCCGCTCGTTTTCCGCGCGCTCTTCCGTCGAGAACTCTTCCGCTACCGCCATGTTCTTTTCTTTCTCAAACTTGATTGTTCGGTTTGGTGACTGCTTCAGCCGCCACAATATCAGTGTCATTCTTGAGAAGGCCGGGACCCACTTTACCAGCTTATCGAACGCTTACATGGTTGATCATTTTCCAACCTAATCGGATTTCTCCACCGGAGGAATGGGTCCCCGCTGTCGCCGGGATGATGGTTTTAGTCAGTTATCCACCCCATGTCCGCGCTTGGCGACTAGCATGGAACGATCGAAACTCATGAACAGCGTCCCGTCCGCCTTCTTGCCAAGAGTGCGGACCGAAACGATGCCTTGGGTCGGGCGCGATTTAGACTCGCGTTTGCCCAACACCTCAGATTCCGCATAGATCGTGTCGCCCACGAAAACTGGCGCTGGCAGCTTGATATCAGTCCAGCCAAGATTGGCGATCGCCTTTTGGCTGACATCAGACACGCTCATGCCCGCGACCATGGATAGGGTCAGGCACGAATTCACCAACATCTTGCCGAACTCACTTCCCTTGGCGTATTCGGCGTCAAAATGCAGGGGGTGCGTGTTCATGGTCAACAGGGTGAACCAGGAATTATCCACCTCGTTGATGGTCCGGCCTGGCCGGTGCTCGTAGATGTCACCAACGGTAAAATCCTCAAAATAACGACCGATGTCCTCACGAAAGCGACGCTCCCCCTCGACGCTGGGGACAGGCATGCTGGCATAACTCACGGCGCGATCAATCCTCACCGACCGTACGTAGTGCACCTGGGCCGGAGCGGGTCAACTCCAGCATCGCGCCGACCGACGCCGCGCCATCTAGGCTCAGCAGCGCTTCTGTAAGGGCGTTCCGTTGTTCCGGATCGAGATAGGGGGAGACCAGATCATCGAATTTGGAGCGCGCTTCGCCCACGGACATGAAATTGTCTGGCTCACCCTTCGGCACCACCATCTTTTCCTCGAAAGTGCCACGGTCGGTCTTGATACGCACGATGCCGGACATGTTAGCCGGGTATTCGGCCTCGGCCCAGGGATCAGAAACTGTGCTGAACTTGGCTGCCAACGCCATGGTCTCGTTATCGTTCAGATGTTTGGCGTAATCGTCCCAGCCCATGCTGCCTTGGCGAAGCACCACCGCGCCGCAGAATGGCATGGAGAATTGACCATCGACAGCACCAGTCGGCGAGCGCTTGAAGTCGTCATTCTCGCCGATAATCCGCCAGCCGGTATGCGGCAGGCCAACCTCGACCGACTGGACCTCCTTGACCGTGATTTGGTTCTCGGTTCGGGCGGTGGCGATCGCGCCCATGGCGGCGTGGCTGTAGCGGCAGGATGGGTAGGGCTTCACGCCGATATTCATGGTCTCCCAGACCGTGCCGAGATTGGCAGCGGCGCGAGCGTTGTCCGGGTTCGGCGCGTAGGACTGTAAAAAGCCGTCCTTGCCCTCGATCGAACCTTTCGGGCCTACAAAACCCTCGCGGGCCAGGGTGGAGGCAATTAGGCCATTATGGCCAGCATAGCCGACCTGGAAACGCTTGGTCCAGGCGCCATCAGCGAGGAAACGCATGGAGCCGGAGCTTTGGCACTCGGCAATGCCCAGCGCGCTTTCGATCCCAGCGGCGACCATGCCGAACATCCGGCCGGCGGCGGCAGCGGCGCCGAAGACACCGCAGGTGGCCGAGGGGTGATAGCCACGCTGGTAATGCTCGGTCGGGTTCAGCGCCAGGCTAAGGCGGATCTGCACCTCATAGCCGGCGACGATCGCGGCGATCAAGGTCTTGCCGTCGGCGCCAACCATTTCGGCGGCGGCCAAGGCGGCTGGTACGATCGGCGCGCTGGAATGGATCGATCCGGAGGCATGGGTGTCATCGAAATCAAGGCTATGGGCCAAGGTGCCGTTGATCATCGCCGCGCCCGGCGCAGAATAGGTCTGGGTGCTTCCGATCACCTTGGAAGTGCCGCCGGCATAACCCATCGCGTCGCAAGCGGCGATCAGCGCGGGCGTCGATTCGGAATCATGCATCGCCCGTACCGAGATGCCGATCGTATCCATAATAAGGAACTTGACCCGTTCCACGACCTCTTTCGGCAGAGAGCCGTAAGTGATTTTTGCGGCGAATTCGGCGAGTTTGGTTGTTTCGGACATGGCCTTGCCCTCCCAGATCCCATGATTGCATTCACCGACAACCTAGGGCGCGCTTCGGAACGCGTCAATTCACCGGCGGACCGCAACCCACGTCATAACATAACACCAGTCCGCTGATACCGATAACGAAGAAGTTTCACACGATATGGAAGGCCACGACCAGGGAAACGCGTGCGCCAGTACCTTGGTGGTGATTGCCATCTCCGGCATGCCACCGGTTGCGACAGAACGGATCAACGAAGGAATCGGTAATTCGGCAACCAGGCCTATACCCATGCCGAAAAGAATGTTGAGGCCCACCAGGGCGACGGTGCTGATTACCACCGGTGGGATGAAGGCCTTGAGTCTGATCACCACGTCGCGGCAGCAGCGCCGACCGAGTGTGCCGCCAATTAGTACCTGGGGAGGTTCAGCAGCTCATTTGGCGTGCCCGAAAGATTAATGTTGATGGCCATGAGCACGCCGGTGCCAGTAAGCGGGCCAAGCATCCAATCGTTGCCGGCGCACGGGATCGCGAGGAGGCCGACCAACACCAGAATGATTACCATCCAAAGCACAAAACCATCCCCCTCGAAAGCATGCGATGAAATTTCAGGAATGGGGTCTCCCGTCGCGCCATTCCAAGTGAGCCCAATTGGCACGGTCATGACGACATATAGCAGGTGGAACGGTGGGGCCATCGCCACCGAACCGGCCTCGCCGCTATAGCGTTCCGCCCGGATCGACGTCTCCGCGACACCACCGGGCGCAGAAGAGAAATAGGCCGTCGCGATATCCGTTCGAGTAATGCGCTGGAGGATGTAGGCAGCGACCAGGCCGAAGCAGATGTAGGCCAGCGCGCTCAGCACCATGACCCCGATATAATCGGCGACGAATAGGGCCTCCAGCAGGGTGAGTTTGAGACCGATTCCGGGTCCAAGGAAAAATTGGCCGGCCTGACGGCTACCCCAGGGCGTCGAGAGCGAAGGTCCGCAAAGGCTCAGCACGGCGACCGTCAGCAACGACCCAAGCAACCAGGGCAAGGGTACGCCAATTAGATCCAAGATACACCCGCCCAGACCGCCGGCGACGAGAGTGCCGATGTAGATCAGAACGCACTTCATTGCACGGGTGTCAGCTTATAGAGTGTCCGCTAGGTACTGAAGGATCAGCGCAGAGCACATACCACCGTTGCCCTTAAGCCTATTAACCAGTCCCTGGCTTATCTATCAGTAAACGATCAATGACCTCGCGATAAAGCGCTTCCGCCTCGCGCCCCTTCGGGCTTAACGCATAGACGCCACGCGCCGTGCGATCGAACCAGCCATAGACATTGCGTTGTAGGATCGTACTGGCTTGATCCAGCCCGGTGCCGGCGCGGATGTCCTTGGTCAGGGCCTCGCCAGACGCAAGATGCGCAACTAAGCGGAGCGCGGACTGACGGTAGGCGGTGATGATCGGCGTCCGGGTGACGCCGCCAATATTCGGATCACCGACGCGCTCGACAAATTCCTTCAATAACCGTTTTGACCGGCGGGGATTGCGTCGCGGCTGATATACACCCGAATCCTGCACCGGGGTGACATGCCCAACCCCGGATTTTGGTAGACGCACCAACAGAACCCCGAACCCGAGCATCCGGCAGAGCTTGAGCGCGCGCTTGCCGCGTCCGCGCAAACCCGAGCGTGGACCATCGGCGACGGCGATGTAGACCGTGTCACTAAATGACAACCGGTCCGCCGCCTGTAGCAATAGTTCCAGGTTAAAGCGCATTTTTAGCTCGACCACGACCGGCGGTTCCTTGCCGCGAACCGCGACCACGTCACAGCCTGAAACCTCGGCCTTCACCTCATAGCCCTGGGCCTCGAGAAAGGCTTTTACAGGCTCGTAAAGTTGGTATTCCCGGGGCGCGGTCACGATACCTACATCAGTTCTGCCGGATCGATTGAGCCCGGGACTCGGCACGCGAAGCAGAGGCGATATCTCCCATGCCCCGAAGTGCCCGGGCTGTTAGATGCCAGTTATGCGGGCTACTCGGTCGAAGCTGCGTGCGTTCATTGGCCAGCGCCAGCGCCAGCTTGAAACGCCGGGCCCTGAGCGACGCCTCGACCAACGTCCAGGCGATGATGTCCCGCTGGGCATGGCTGCCACCAAGGTATTGCGTACGGTAGCGAATCGGGAGAAGCAGATCGACCACTGCGCCGTAGCGCCCCTCACAAAATGCGACGATTGCGCGCGAGAAAGGCATGCCCACGATCCGGGTCATCGCGACATTGGCGTCATTGGCGTCGTCGAGATAACGCTCGTTGGCGTTCATCACCGTTTCGATCGCGTCGCGCCGGTTGTCGGCGGCGAAGGCGATCATCGCATGAACATCATTAAAGGCGTAAAGCGTATCGGCAGCGCTAGCCTCCCATTTGTCAGCGAGTTGCTTCCAGCGATCTCCGACATCAACATCCATGAGTTTCAGACGCCAAAGTAGGGCGGTCGAATCCAATTCCTCATATTTCTCATGGCTTGGATCAGCGCTTCTGAGCTTGGAGTCGTGAATTTCAAGGACCCGCTCCACCTGCCCCAAATCAAGATGATAAAGCGAAAGATGCCACCACAGGTGATTAGCAAAATTACTACTCGACCAGTCTTTGCCGCGGCTGTTCATCCACCAAATTCCGCCAGCCTGGCGGCCCTGCATCTCCATGACATGGGCAACCGCGTGGATCGAGTAAACATCCTTGGGGTTGAGCGCCACCGCCCGGCGGCCATATTCCTCGGCCAGGGAATAGTCTCGGTTTTCTTCCAGTCCGAAGGAATAGAATCCAAGCACGTAACCATAACCAGGCACGCTCTCACCCCAGGCGGGAAACACCCGAGCGATGCGATCGCGCTGGTTCATCGTGTCCCCCAACACGACGTCAGAGAGATGCGCCAGCTGAAGCGCCAACAGATCGAGGGGGTATTCCACCAGGACCGCGTCCCAAGCCTGGATGGCGGCATGAAAATCGCCGTTGATCCAGGCTTGGATGGCCTGGATATGGCCTCGCTCACGATCATTTGCGCGATCATACAACGCCTCGGCGGCCTTGTGATGGCGCACCATGTCACCATAGATTCGCGTTTCCATCGCCTGGGTCAACATCCCGGCGACAAAGCAATGGCCCATTACAAAGTTCGGATGATCGGCGAGTAGCGCGACCACGTCGTCGACCGGTGAGCCGACAAAGGATAACGCGTCTTCATGCGCAGCTTCCAGGGCATCGATCAACGCCCGGTCACCATGAGAAACCGGAACTCCCCGACTATCGCTCATTGTCATGTTCTGCTCCCCAGGATCGACAATCCATCTTTAGTCAATTATCGCGCAACCGAGATTGAGTTTCCATATTTTTCAGGTCAGTAGTAATATATAGTTCTCATATCGCTTCAATACGAGGCACCCTTTCGTTAACGGGACAAGCATTAGCCGCCGGGGCGACGATGGCGAAGACCAAGACCACAACACCCAAAGTTCCAAAAATGACGGACGCGAAACATCCAACGTCCAAGGCAAAAACTGCGAAGGGCAATGCCCCAGCGAAAAACAAGCCTTCGTTGAAAGCTAAGGCCAGGGAGAAAGCGGTAGCCAAGACCGGAACCCATAAACCCGCGTCCGGCACGCGACGGCCCCGTGCCTCGGCTAAACATCACCGTCCCTTGGGGAAGGCGTTGTTGCGTTTCGGGATATTGGCCGGGATTTGGATTATCGCAGGGTTGGCGATCCTGCTTGCCTTCGAAGCCACCCAGCTGCCAGATATTTCCAATCTAGCCTCGGTGACCCGTCCGGGCGGTGTTAGGATGGTCTCATCCGATGGTCGGGAGTTCGCGTCCTATGGCGCCCAGCACGGTCGCCCGATCGAGGCCAACCGACTGCCGCGAACGCTTATCAACGCGTTACTCGCCACCGAGGATCGACGCTTCCACGATCATTTTGGCGTTGACCCGATCTCCATTGCCCGCGCGATGCTAGTGAATCTCCGCGCCGGTCGGATCCGCCAGGGTGGCAGTACATTGACTCAACAATTGGCGAAGAATCTGTTCCTTGGACCGGATCGCAGCTTGGAGCGGAAGATCCAAGAATTACTCCTGGCTTTCTGGCTTGAGGCTTCGTTTTCCAAGCAGCAAATTTTGACTATCTATTTGAATCGGGTCTATTTCGGCGCCGGTGCCTATGGTGTCGACGCGGCCGCGCGAAAGTATTTCGGCAAACCCATAGAAAAAATTGGGCTTTACGAGTCGGCCCTGCTGGCCGGACTTCTTAAGGCGCCAACCCGCTATAACCCCGTCGCTAACCCGAAACGTTCCGCCAAGCGCACCCGCCAGGTCCTGCTTAGCATGGTCGACGCCGAGCTACTGAGCCAGGCTGCGGCGGACGCAGCGACCAGCCGCAAGGGGCTTCTCCGAGGAACCGCGACGGTCAGCCAGGGACACCGGCACTTCGCCGACTGGGCTCTGGGTCGGGCCAGCAATTATACCGGGCCGCTGAGCGACGACCGGGTCGTCCACACCACCCTCGACCGACGTCTGCAAGGTCTGGCCGAGACGGCGGTGGCCGAGGAACTCGCCAAAGCGGTTGGTGGTAAGGCACTTGAAGCGGCTGTCGTCGTGATGGGCCTCGATGGCGCGGTCCTGGCCATGGTTGGCGGCCGGGATCACAGCGCGAGCCAATTCAACCGGGCGACACAGGCGCAGCGCCAACCGGGCTCAGCCTTTAAGCCTTTCGTTTATCTGGCGGCGCTGTCGGTGGGCTATACGCCAGAGAGCATCATCGAGGACGCGCCGCTGGAGATTTCCGGATGGAAGCCGCGAAATTTCGACGGGCGGTTTCGTGGCTCAGTAACGCTGCGGCGAGCCTTAGCTGCATCGTTAAACGTGGCGACGGTGCGGTTATCCGAAACCATCGGGCGACCCGGCACGATCCGCCTAGCCCGGCGGCTCGGCATGACGGCGACGCTTGGGAACAAGCCTAGTCTGGCGCTCGGCGCGGGGGAGGTGACGGTGTTGGAACTCACGGCAGCCTACGCGGCATTGGCCAATGGCGGGACGCCGTTGGAGGCATTTGGGATCACCTCGATCTCGACTTCAGTTTCCGGAACCGCCTATCGTCACCGCCGCAACGCCTTGCCGTCGATCGCCAGTCCCGAGGTTGTGAAAGCGCTAGATGGCATGCTGAAGGAAGTTGTCCGATCGGGTACCGGCAAGCGCGCCGCGATCGGGCGACCGGCCGCTGGCAAGACCGGCACCAGCCAGGATCACCGAGATGCTTGGTTTGTCGGCTATACTGGCGACCTGGTCGCTGGCGTCTGGGTCGGGCGCGACGATGCCAAGCCCATGAAAGGTATCACCGGCGGCGGCCTTCCGGCCGAGATCTGGGCCCGCTTCATGCGCGGGGCTTTTAGGAAACAGGTGGCGGGAAGGCGATAATCCAGTCATGAAACGCGCAGGCGTCTTGTCAGCGCTTACGCTCACCCGAAGCGATGCAGTCCCGCGCCATGACGTTTCAACCAGCGCCGGTGTGGCTCCCAGTCGCCGACCAGATCGCCAACCAGGCGCCAGAAGGCCGGCGAGTGGTTCATTTCGACCAGATGCGCAGCTTCATGGGCGCAGACGTAATCTAGCACTGGTTCCGGCGCCAGCACGAGACGCCAGGAGAACGATAAACTGGCCTTGGAAGAACAACTACCCCAGCGCGACGTGGTATCACGGATCGTAATCTTGGCAACCTGGCGGTCCAGCATCCGAGCATGGGAGCGCGCTCGGGGAGAAACTTCCTCGCGCGCGCGTCGCTTCAGCCAATCAGTGACGCGGCGCGTTAGGTGGTCGGCGTCGCCGCTAACGCAAAGCGCCGGTGTGTCATCCTCGGTCTCGTCGCCCTGGATCCAGACGCCGCGACGTTTATCCGGGCAATGGCGAATGCGGATCTCTCGGCCCAGCACCGGGATCACGGTGCCGTCCTCGAAGCTGATCCGCTTTGGTTGTTTGGCAATATTGCTGGCGAGCCAACCCGCATTTTCTTGGGCGAAACGGATCGCGTGCTTGAGCGGTGCACCCCGGGGAACCGTCAGAACCGCCCCGTCGCTCCCCAGATCAATCCGCAACCCAATCCTCTTGGCGCGCCCACTAATCCGCACGGTAACGCTGAACGTTTCGCCGTTCGGCGCCTCCAAGGTAATGCTTTTGGAGTCAAGATTAGCCAAGATCTTGTGGTTCCCACTTTTCCAGCAACTAATTGTAGCAGATCCTGACGGCTTTTGGAGAGAGGGAAGATGGGATTTCTATATCTGATGGCGCCGCGCAGTTTGGCGTCGAGGTGGATTATGGCCACTGGGACAATTTGCCTATGGTACCCAGCCGTCGACGGCCTATCTTTAGATCATGAGCGAACGTGATAAAAACACACTTGGCGGCCGAGTCCGCCGTTATGTCCGAGTCACCGGCGCCGTTAGCGGTTTGGCGGCGCGGGTGGCCGGGCAACGCTATCTCGGATTGGACCTCGGCAAGCAGGCAATGCCGGCGGACCTTAAGGCTGCGCTCGGCGGGCTTAAGGGACCATTGATGAAAGTGGCACAGATTCTGGCCACGATCCCCGACGCCTTACCTCAGGAATACCTGGACGAACTGCGCCAGTTGCAAGCCAACGCGCCGAGCATGGGGCGGCTGTTCGTACGCCGTCGGATGACCACCGAGCTTGGTCCGGATTGGAAATCCAAATTCGCTGATTTTAATGAAGAAGCGGCGGCCGCGGCGTCGCTCGGCCAGGTACATCGGGCTCACCACAAGGATGGCCGGGATCTCGCCTGCAAGCTGCAATATCCCGACATGGGCTCGATCGTCGAGGCGGATCTGAAGCAACTGCGCTTCGCAATCTCGATTTATGAACGCTATGACAAGGCGATCCAGGTCTCCGAGATCTACAAGGAACTTGTCGCTCGGATGCGCGAAGAACTCGATTACCGTCGTGAAGCCTCGCAGATGGCGCTTTATCAGCACATGTTGGCGAACGAGCCCGGGGTGCATGTGCCAGAGTCGATACCTGAGCTGTCGAGTGATCGCCTGCTGACTATGACCTGGCTGGATGGTGTCCCGTTGCTGGATTTCATCGCCCAACATGACGATGTCGAGATGCGTAACAAAGTGGCGTACAACATGTTTCGGGCCTGGTACGTGCCGTTTTATTTCTATGGGATCATCCACGGCGACCCACATCTTGGCAACTATACGGTACGGCCCGACGGGTCGGTGAACCTGATGGATTTCGGTTGTATCCGGGTGTTCAAGCCAAGCTTCGTCAAGGGTGTGATCGATCTTTACCGGGCGTTGCGCGATGGTGAGGAGGACCTTGCCGTCGAAGCCTATCGGATCTGGGGCTTTGAGGACCTCGACCGTGAGACCATCGACGTGCTGAACCACTGGGCGCGGTTTGTCTACGCACCGCTGATGGAGGATCGGACCCGACGGATCCAAGAGACGAACAGCGGGGTTTATGGCCGCGAGGTGGTCGAGAAGGTGCATGGCGAGCTCAAGCGCCTGAAAGGCGTTCGCCCGCCCCGAGAATTTGTGCTGATGGATAGGGCGGCGATCGGTCTCGGCTCGGTCTTCCTTCACCTGAAGGCCGAGGTGAATTGGTATCGCATGTTCCACGAGTTGATCGAGCGTTTCGACGCCAATGCCTTGGCGACGCGCCAGGCGGCGGCCTTGGCGGCGGCGGCGGTGCCGGAAGCAGAATAGGCGCTATTTTGCGTTAAGCCAATTTTCCGCGACCTTAAGGTCTTCCGGCCGATTGACATTGAAGAACGGGTCGATACCGTCGACCGTGAAATCCGCCACCGCGAGATTGTAACGTCGGGTCCAGCGATCGACCTTGCGTATCTCCTCCTCCAGAATCGCCGTGCGCAAGGCCTCGCGCAGACGCATGGGCCAGAGCCCAAAGACGGGATGGTGTCGCCCATCGGAGGTCGCGCAGGCGAGATTTGCCCCGTCTTCCCGTTTTGCCGCGAGAAGTCTCAGCACCAGATCCTCTGGTAGGAACGGCGCGTCGGAGGCAAAGCTGGCCAGCCATTCGCACTTTGGCGCGTGTTCTGCTACCCAATCGAGCCCCGCGAGCACACCGGCAAGAGGGCCAGCGTATCCCTCCACCGTGTCCGACGTGACCGGAAGACCGAAGTGGGCGAAGCGGGACGCCTCACCATTGGCATTCAACACCAAGTGGGTGACCTGGGGCGCAGCGCGGGATATGATATGATCAAGGATAGTGCGGTTGCCAAGCGGCCTCAGGCATTTGTCACCGCCACCCATGCGCCGGGATTGGCCGCCTGCCAACAGCACGCCGGCAACTTTAACCTCACTCATGTTCTAACATCTTCATGATCAGTCCACTTCCTCGTCCCGCCCAGCCTTGCGGCTCGATTTTTCGGCTTCCTTGGGCACCGCGTTTGGATCAGCGTCAAAGATCAGCCGCTCCTGTCCCGCCAGCGCCACGAACCTCTTGCCCTTGGCCCGTCCGATCAAGGTGAGCCTGGCATGCTTTGCCAAATCGACCCCCCAAGCGGTAAAGCCGGAGCGCGAAATCAGAATCGGAACACCCATCTGCACGGTCTTGATCACCATCTCGCTGGTCAACCGACCGGTCGTATAGAAGATTTTGTCGGCGGCCGGGATGTCGTTCATGAACATATAGCCAGCGATCTTGTCGATGGCGTTATGTCGTCCGACATCCTCCATATAAATCAGAGGGGTATCCTGATGGCATAGGACGCAGCCATGGATCGCGCCAGCCTCCAGGTATAAGCTGGGCGTGGAGTTGATCTTGGCCGAAAGTTCATAGATCCAGCTGGTCCGTAACACCGCGTCGGCGGGAAGAGCGATATCCTCAAACTTCTCCATCAGATCACCGAACACCGTGCCCTGGGCGCAACCGGAGGTTCGGGTCTTCTTTTGAAGCTTGTCCTCGTAATTGGTCTCCCGCTCAGTCCGGACGACAACCACTTCCAGGTCCTCGTCATAGTCGATACCGGTGACCACATCGTTGGCATGCAGCATGTTTTGGTTTAACAGAAACCCGACCGCCAACATGTCTGGGTAATCACCGATGGTCATGGCGGTGACGATCTCCTGACGGTTGAGGAAGATCGTCAGCGGTCGCTCCGCCACCACCGAGGTTTCGATGGGGTGACCTTCGTGGTCAATGCCCGTGACCCGCTCGGTCAGGCGGGGATCATCGGGGCGCGGGCCTAGCGCGTAGTCGGTGAAGGGCGTTCGCATGATACCAATGTGGGCGCGGCTTGCGCGAAGCGCAATATGGGACCGACGCAAGCCAAGACCCGAAAGGTCGAGCCCCAACGTCAATCGGCGATGGCTCAATAATTTATCAGCACGTAACGCCCAAGCGCCTTGCCTTCGCGCAGTTCCTGGATCGCGATCGGCGCGTCGCTCAATTGGCGTTTCACCAACGGCACCGGCTTCACCTTGCCCTCTCTGATCAGGGAAAGCAACTCGACCAGGTCTTGCTGGGTCCCAACATAGGAGCCAAGAATGTTGACCACTTTGAGTGGCAACATCGAGATCGGCAGCTCCATGGCGCCGCCATAGAGGCCAACGACAACCATGGTCGCGCCCTTGGCCAGGGCGCCAAAGCCAAAGCTGGCGCTTGCCGGTGCACCAACGAAATCGACACAGCCGTCAGGGCCACCATTGGTCATCGCCATGAGTTGTTTGCGGGCGCCCGGATCGGAATTGTCGATCACTTCGTCGGCGCCGGCGTCCAGCGCCGCTTGGCGTTTGGCCGGGTCGATATCGGCGACAATGATCTTGCCCTTGACGATTGCCTTGGCCATTCCAACCCCAGCAAGACCGACGCCGCCGGCGCCAATGATCAAAAGGGATTGATCCTCGCGCAGATGGTTGACCTTTTTCAGCGCGCTATAGGCGGTGATGCCCGAACAGGCCGCCGTCGCGGCAATGCCCTCGTCCACACCGTCATAGGGCACCAGATACTTGGCGTCCGGTACAATCAGATATTCAGCGTACCCACCGTCGCGTCGGGTGCCAATGGTGATCGGATTGTTGCACAGCAACTCCTCATCGCGCTTGCACACGGCACATTCGCCGCAGCCGATCCACGGATAGACGACCCGCATGTCGCCGATCTTGGCGCCGCTCGCGTCCGGGCCAAGCCCCGCGACCTCGCCCAAGGGTTCGTGGCCCATGGTGAAAGGCAAGGCCAATCCACGCTCTGACAGGTTCAGGCGCTTTCCACCGCCCATGTCGAAGAAACCGTCCCAAATATGAATGTCCGAGTGACAGATCCCGCAAGCGGTCACCTTGATCAGCACCTCACCGCCCTTGGGCTCGGGGATCGGAACGTCACGTTCCTCTAAGGGCTGACCCCATTCGGTGATTTGGTAGGCTTTCATTAGACATTTCCTAAGCTGGCGTGAAAGCATTCTTGCGAGATAAGCCTAGAAAAAGGGGCAAGGCCAGGAAATTCGCCTGATGGCGCTTGGTGATGCCGCCACCTAACAAATCAGCGATTTGTGGCACCGCTTCGCGTGGGCGGTCATCGCGGCCCTGGACGCCTTGGGCCTGGCGTCTTAGAACCGCATAATGGAATTATGCGTGCGGGAGCAAGACGGCAATGGCGATCAACAAGATCATGGATAGCTTCGCGGCGGCGGTCGAGGGTGTGAGGGACGGCGCGACTGTCCTGGTCTCCGGGTTTGGTGGGGCTGGAATGCCGACTGAATTACTGAACGCGCTGAACGACCAGGGCGCCTCGGACCTGACCATCGTCTCGAACAATGCCGGTGTTGGGCTCGAGGGTATCGGTGGTTTGCTGTCGAACGGCAAGGTGCGCAAGGTAATTTGCTCCTACCCACGCTCCGGCGGGTCGGTGGTGTTCGAGGAAATGTGGGCGGCCGGCGAGGTCGAGTTGGAATTGGTTCCCCAAGGCACATTGTCGGAGCGGATGCGCGCCGCTGGGGCGGGGATCGGCGCCTTTTATACCCCAACCGGTGTCGGCACCCAACTGGCAGAGGGTAAGGAAATGCGTAAGATAGGTGGGCGGATGCAGGTTCTGGAATACCCGTTGCGCGGCGATGTCGCCTTCGTGCTGGCCAAGGCGGCGGATCGTTGGGGCAATCTCATCTACAATAAATCCGCTCGCAATTTCGGCCCGGTGATGGCGACGGCGGCCGATCTCTGCGTGGTTCAGGTGCCAGAGATCGTCGAGCTTGGCGCGTTTGATCCCGAAGTAATCGTCACCCCGTCGATCTACGTCGACCGTGTGGTCAAGATGGAAGCCCCGGGCAAGGGTGAAACCGTCTGATCCGATTAGGCCGCGCCAGTCTCGCCATAGACGCTGTGATCCAGGAGGCGGACGGGGCGAGGCAAGTGGGCG
>JAPKDN010000551.1 GCA_028822575.1 Alphaproteobacteria bacterium
TTCAGATGCTCCACCGAGATATAGCCCTCGCGATGCGCTAGCTCGACATCGCTTGAGGTAACGTCGTCCTGGAGGTCGACATATTTCTTGCCGGGGCCTGGAACCCGCCACAGAACCTTCACCGGCGTGGTGTCGAGCGCCTCCGACTTAGGGACCTCGATTGTCTTGGCTCCAAAGCCAAGCAGGTTGGCGGCCTCCGCGCCGATCGCCGCGCCTTGGGTAAGACATTCGGCGAGGCCGAGAACACCCGCGCTCGCACCGGCCGAGCGCTCGGACTGACGCGATTCGCCGGGCACGAAGGCGGTGATCTCCTTTTTGTAGACCGGACGACCGCCCGCGTGACTGTGCATATGAACATTCGGGCTCCAACCACCGGAGATCGCCAGGAAGTCACAGGAAAGATTCCATGCATCACCGGTGACCATCGTCCCGTCGTCGCTGATCGGGGCGATATCAACACTGTTCAGACCGAGATAACCATGGGTCCCGATGACGGCGGAACCGGTAAGGCATTTGATGCCGGCGGCCTCGACCCGTTGTTTCAGCGCCGCGTTGCCGCCCTTTCGGCTATCGACCAGCGCATGCACCGTGATCCCGGCGCGGGCGAGATCAAGCGCCGTAGCATAGCTATCATCATTGTTGGCGAAGACCACGGCGCGTTTGCCGGGTTGAACCGCGAATCGATTGACGTAGGTGCGTGCCGCCGAGGCCAACATTATACCGGGACGGTCATTATCGGCGAAGACCAGGGGTCGTTCGGTCGCGCCGGCGGCGATCACCACGCGCTTATTCCGGAAATGCCAGAGCCGCTGGCGAACTGCGTGCTCGGGTGGTGTCGCCAGATGGTCGGAGACCCGCTCCACCGCCGCGACCACATTGCCATCGTAATACCCGAAACCCATGGTTCGGGTCATCACGGTGACGTTGTCGAGACCCTCTAACTCAGCCGTCGTGGCGCGAACCCACTCCATCGCCGGCTTGGCGTCCAACGTCTCGCGGTCGGAACGCAGTCGGCCACCCAGAGCGTCGCTTTCCTCTAGCAGGATTACTCGGGCGCCCGACCGCCCGGCCGATAGCGCTGCCGCGATCCCGGCTGGGCCGCCGCCGATCACCAGGACATCTGAATGGGCATGCATTTTGTCATAGGCATCCGGGTCAGCCAGCGTTGTGCCAGTGCCCATACCCGCAGCCTTGCGGATGAAATGCTCATAGAAGTGCCAACCTGGCAGACCCATGAAGGTTTTATAATAGAACCCGGCTACCAAGACCGGCGAGAGCAAGGCATTGCCCTGCATCACGTCGAGCAACAGATTGGGCCAGCGGTTTTGGCTGCGCGCGTCCAGGCCGGAGAAAAGTTCGATCGTCGTCGCCCGTGTGTTCGGCTCGTGCCGCCCGTCGCCACGCAACTCGACCAGCGCGTTGGGCTCTTCCGGGCCGGCGGAATAGATGCCGCGAGGGCGGTGATATTTGAAGCTGCGCGCGACCAAACGCACGCCATTAGCAAGTAAGGCCGAGGCGAGTGTATCGCCTTTGAAACCCATATAGGGCTTGCCGTCAAAAGTGAACGGGAGCGGCGCCAGGCGGTCGATCTCGCCGCCTGCGTCGAGGCGGAACAGCTGATCGGGAGAGCGGCGAAAGATCATGACGCGCCTCCCGACTTGCTGGATAGATCCTCATGCGGCAGACCGACGGCCAGTACTTCATGGGTCAAAGTGTTACGCAGGACCCGAATGAAGGCGCGGCAACCCTGGATATGTTGCCAGGTTTCCTGATGTGGGCCGCGGAGATTATCGCGAATATAGACATAGTCGAACCACGTCTCTGCGCTGGCCTCGCCAGGATCGGCGGGGCGGACCTTGGAGGCGTCGCCGATATAGTTGAATTCCTCGTGGTCGCGAAGACCGCAATAGGGGCAGTTGAGCCTGATCATCTTCCGCCTCCTAATGTCTGTTTGGGTAGGGGCCGGCGCCCCGTTCATCGACCATGCGTCCGCGCTCGAACCGATCAAGGGTCAGGCCGGCATTAAATTCATGGGGCTCATCATTCGCGATGGTATGGGCGAACACCCAGCCGGAGCCCGGTGTCGCCTTGAAGCCGCCGTAACACCACCCGCAATTGAGATACAAGTTGTCGATCGGCGATTTGCCTATGATCGGGCTGCCATCCATGGACATATCCATTACCCCGCCCCAGTGCCGCAGAATACGCAGCCGTGAGAGGCTCGGGATCATTGCCAGACCAGCGCTGACCACATGTTCCATCATAGGAGTATTACCGCGCTGGGCGTAAGAATTATACATATCGATGTCACCGCCGAACACCAACCCGCCTTTGTCGGATTGACTGACATAGAAATGGCCAGCGCCGAAAGTGACGACGGTGTCGATCATTGGCTTGAGGGGCTCCGAGACGAAGGCTTGCAACACATGGCTTTCGATCGGCAGCTTCATGTCAAGCTTCGAGGCCAGGTGGCCGGTATTACCGGCGACGGCAAAGCCGATCTTTTCGCAGCCGATCTCGCCGCGCGTGGTCTCCACGGTGGTGATCCGGTTGCCCTTTTTCTTGAAGCCGGTGACCTCACAGTTCTGGATGATATCGACGCCCAGCCGGTCCGCCCCCCGGGCTAGACCCCAGGCCACCGCGTCGTGACGCGCCGTGCCGCCCCGAGGTTGCTTCAGACCGCCTTGGATTGGAAAGCGGGCATTGAGCGAGAAATCAAGATACGGCATCTCGCGTTGAACCTGTTTGCGGTCTAACAATTCGGCGTCGATGCCGTTCAGGCGCATGGTGTTACCGCGCCGGGCGAAAGCGTCCATCTGGCCGTCGGAATGCGCGAGATTGGTGACTGCGCGCTGGCTGAACATAACGTTGAAATTCAGCTCGTGGCTTAACTGCTCCCACAATTGGAGCGACTTCTCATAGAAATGTGCATTTTCCTCGAGCATGTAGTTGGAGCGCACGATCGTCGTGTTGCGCCCGGTATTACCGCCGCCAAGATAGCCTTTTTCAAGCACCGCGATATTACGAATGCCGTGGTTTTTGGCGAGATAAAAGGCACTTGCCATCCCATGCCCACCGGCACCGACGATAATCACGTCGTAATGTTTTTTAGGCTCTGGGTCACGCCAGGCGCGGCGCCAGTCTTTGTGCCCAGTGAGGGCGTGGCGCAAAAGACTAAAAGCGGAATATTCAGCCATGATCAAGGAGGGTCCACACGGTCATTGAAAGTCACGGGAAAAAG
>JAPKDN010000552.1 GCA_028822575.1 Alphaproteobacteria bacterium
ACCCAACCTAATCCACGGCACCTCACGAATCGTCACGCATCTGGACCCCAGGGGTAAAACTAAAAATGGGTAAAGGCCTAAGCCCCCGCTATCGCTGGGGCGCTTGGGCAACAGGGAAGCAGCTGCTGCTCCAAATGCCGAACCTGATCCCGTTGCGAACCGAGGAACGGAGAACCCAAGGAACGTCGTCCCAAAAAGTGCAGCGAAAACCACAGCACAAACAATTTCCTATCGTCCTCAAACTGCCATCCGACAGGGCGCTATTGTAGGATTTTTTCCGGCAGTCCTGGCGCCATTCCCAAATGAATCCGACAACACCGAGGCGGGTGCTGAGGCCCAACCATCCAGAGACCCGGTCGAGGAACCGGCGATCTTTTGATCACCAGCCTGGATCGGGTTGCCAACTTGGGATTGACCACCATAAAGACGGGTCAGGTGTATTGCCTCCCAATGGTCTCAACGGCTATGGTATAGCTATGTTTGCGATAGCCTGCGCCCGGCTTGCCCCGTCCGAACCTCTCAGGTATTTGCGGTGCGCAAACTGCGGGCTATCGGCGCCATATCAGTGACGTTTGCGGATAAGGAACGATAAAAATGAACAATATATCGATCGAAAATAACTGGGTTGGCCAGCGCACCCCGCGGCCCGACGGTATCGATAAAGTCACTGGCTCGGCGCAATACTCGGCCGATTTTACCATGCCCGGCATGGTTTGGGGCAAGGTGCTGCGGAGCCCGCACGCCCACGCGCTGATCAAGAAAATAGATACCTCTAAAGCGGAAGAATTGCAGGGCGTGCTGGCAGTGATGATCGGCGACGACCTGCCCTTACTGCCTTTGGACGTGCCGTTGCCGCAGGGTCCAAACGATATTCGCTGGATAGCCCGCGGCTGCATGGCGAGGGAAAAAATTCTCTACACTGGTCATCCTGTGGCGGCGGTCGCAGCAATCTCGCAAAGTATTGCCGAGGCCGCGCTGAAACTGATCGAGGTAGACTACGAAGTGCTTCCGCATGTTATCGACGTCGATGAGGCAATGGCCCCAGACGCGCCTATTTTGCACGATTGGTTGAAAACCGACGGGATCGATGGGGCGACTAATATCTCTAACATCATGACGGTCAAAACCGGTGATGTCGAACAAGGTTTCGCCGAGGCCGATCTCGTGATTGAGCGCGAGTTCAAGTCCGCCGCTGTGCATCAAGGCTATCTCGAGCCGCAGGCCTGCCTCGTCAGCCACAAGCCCGATGCCCAGTCCACCATCTGGAGCAGCAGCCAGGGACAGTTCATGGTCCGTGACCTGACCGCCACGATCACTGGCATGGCTACCGGCAACATCAAGGCGATACCGGCAGAAATAGGCGGCGGTTTTGGCGGCAAGACCATCATCTACCTCGAACCAGTGGCGATGGTGCTGTCCAAAAAATGCGGCCGGCCAGTCAAAATGCAAAACAGCCGCGAGGAAGTGTTCCACAGCACCGGGGCAGGGGCAGGCATGTCCGCGCGTCTCAAAGTCGGGGTCACCAAGGATGGCAAGCTGACGGCGGTGGAAGGTGCTTACAACTTCCAAGCTGGCTGTTACCCAGGCTCGCCAGTAGGCCGAGCCTGCCATTTTTCGTTCTCCTGCTACGACATTCCGCATGCCGATCTTAAAGGGTTAGATATTGTTTCTAACCGCCCAAACGTCGCTGCCTATCGGGCTCCCGGTGCACCACAAGGCAATTATGTGTTCGAATCAATTCTGGACGAGATCGCCGAAAAACTCGAAATTGATCCGTGGGAACTGCGTCTGCGCAACGCCCTTTCCGCGGACAAGCCTACTATTTACGGCGCCAAAATTGGTGAGGCCGGCATCCAGGAATGCATTGATTCAGTCCGCAATCACCCCAACTCCAAAGCCAAACTGGGGCCAAACCAGGGCCGTGGCATCGCCATCGGCTATTGGGGCAACGCCGGCGGCGAGTCCAGTTCCCAGTTGTATATCAATGAGGATGGCACCGCGGTGGTGATCACCGGACACCCGGACATCGGCGGCAGCCGCGCCTCGATGGTCAACATCGTGGCTGAGAAACTGGGCATCGACTATCGCAATGTTAAAGCGCAGATCGGCGACACAAACACTGTCGGCATCAGTGCAGTCACCGGCGGCAGCCGAGTGACCTTCGCCGCCGGCATCGTGGTCAACGAAGCCACAGACCAGGTCATTAATATCTTGAAGGCCCGGGCGGCGGGCATTTGGGGCATTGAGGTGGAAGCCGTCGAATGGCGCGATGGCGCGGCGTATCCGGCCAGCCCAAACGCCGGTGAATTTGACCCGCTCACCTTGCCAGAACTGGCGAAGAAAGCAGTAGCGACCGGCGGGCCGATACTGGCGGCTGTGTCGAAGACCACGACCGGTCACATGGGCGTGGTTGGTGCCCATATGGTCGATGTCGAAGTCGACCCGGAAACTGGGCGGGTCAGCATCCTGCGGTACACCGCCAGCCAGGATGTCGGCCGCGCTATCCATCCAGACTATGTCGAAGGCCAGATCCAGGGCGGCGTCGCCCAGGGCATTGGCTGGGCGCTAAACGAAGAGTATATATATGATAAAAACGGTCGCCTAGATAACGCTGGCTTCCTCGACTATCGCATGCCGGTCGCCTCGGACCTACCGTCGATCGACGCTGTGATAGTCGAAATTCCCAACCCAGATCATCCCTATGGGGTGAAGGGCGTCGGCGAAATCCCGCTGGTACCACCCCTGGCGGCGATTGCTAACGCTATTGCCGACGCCAGCGGCAAACGTCTCTATGAACTGCCGATGTCGCCGCCCAAGGTGTTGAAAGCGATGGACGAATGAAATAACTAGGCGGCCATAACAACCGCGCGACAGTCCTGTGATGCGGGGCGCTCCTCTCAGCCGTGGACGCCCTGCTTTCATTAGCGAGCCAGTTTTCGCTGCTGAAATTCACGCGCGTAAGTAGTTCAATTTCCGTAGTTAGGTAACAACGATTGCACAGGTGGCAGCTTAGGCTGCTCCACCTATCTCTGGATCATACCCTAACGGTCGCTGATAGCTATTGTCCGCAGCAGGGTTGGGGACATTCCCTCTTGAAACATAGTATACTCCAGACCGCGTGTGTCGCTTGACTATCAAGCTCAGGCACGCAGTCAATGTTGGCGATAAATCCAGCCAGTTGCGGATGATATGACAAGGTCCTGGATCAGGGCCCTTGTCATATTCGGTCCTGCTCCAG
>JAPKDN010000553.1 GCA_028822575.1 Alphaproteobacteria bacterium
AGCCGGATCAACCGATTCGGGCAAGGGCACGGGCTTTGCGTCTTCTAACCGGATGCTCCAATCGGCTAGTTTCAACTGTAGATCGGCAACGATCGCCCGGTGATCGGCATCGTCAATGACATTATAGAGTTCCCATGGATCGTTTACCAGATCATACAGTTCATCTTTATCCCCCATAGGGTCGTGCACATATTTCCACTCGGGCGTGCGCACCATTTTGCGACGACCTTCTGCTTCGCGTGCCTGCAGTGACGCGAAGACGGCTTTGCGGCCCCAGGGTTTCTCGATCTGTTGCAAATGCGCCATAGTAAAGGCCGGTCCACCCGCACCGTATTCTGAAAAAGCGCAATCTCTCGGTTCGGCATCCGTTGCATGAGGCAATCCTTCGCCGTGCATAGACCGCGGCACTTCAATTCCCTGCAATTGGAGAACGGTTGGCACAATATCGATCAAATTAACACAACTTTCATCCACCAACCCTGCGGCAATATGTCCCGGCCACGAGGCAATTAGCGGCACCCGGGTCAAACAATCGTAAAATGCCCCGCCCTTGGCAATTTGCCCATGCTCACCGGAAAAATCGCCGTGATCTGCGCAAAAAACAACAATGGTCTTTTCACGCAAATTCAACCGGTCCAGAGCATCCAGAATCTGCCCTACGCCGTCATCTATAAAGCGCACCATCCCGTGATACACACCCACACAAGCTTGCACATCTTCAATGGGGTCGTCCTCTACGCCGATCATTGCGTGCAGCACCTTGTTGCGTTCGGCCGCCGTGCCATCGCTAAACTCATCTTCGCGCCAGGGCGGCATATCGACATCTTCCGGGGCAATCGCATATTTCTCGGGACATTCATAGGGCGTGTGCGGATCCGGGATCGAGACCCACAGTGCAAAAGGGTCGTTGCCAAATTCTTCTAAAAACTGCACCGTTTGCCCAGCTACGAGCCCAGTCGAATAATCTTGCAATGTAAAATCACTGGTCCCATAAGCAAACTGCGGCGTATCATGCGGCAGATTCTTTCGCACAGTATGCGCCTGGTTAATCGACTCAATAGGCCGAAACCAGTCCATGCCCTTAGTCGTCGCATCGCCGGGCAATCCGCCATGTGAAATTTCGCACCAAACATCGAACAGATCTAGATCGCTCTGTTGTTCGAAGCAGTGGTTCTTGCCAATCAACCCGCATTTGTATCCGGCTTCCTTCCACAGCTTGAAGGCATGAGTCGCATCACCTGGCATCAACGTCTGATTGCGCCGTCCCCCGTGCGAATGCGGAAATTGCGATGTCCAAAATGAAATCCGACAGGGCGCGCATAAGGGATGCGGTGTCACCGCATGTTTGTAAAGAATACCTTCATTCGCCATGCGTTCCAAAGATGGCGTCTGGCAAAACGTGCTGCCATACAGATGACTGGCAGTGGCCTTCATCTGGTCCGACATAATGACAATTACGTTTGGGCGATCCATATCGCGAGTTCCTATTCGTGAGATATTGCGCTGTGTATAGGACACCTGAATGTTCGCATTGGCAATGTCCAGCAGGATGCGGGCGTTAAGTCGTTAATGCTCAAAATTTCTTGAGCCACGCCGGATGAACTGCGCCAGTTTCGCGAAGAAATCTTCGTGCACAAAGCGTGTATTCACGTTCTCGTAGACGCGAATAGGACGGTATTGTCCAGTGTGCTGGTAACGCATCTGCTGGTCGAAGGTCGGGGCGGGACGCCACGTCCATTGGCCGCACTCGGAATCCATGATAATGCCGACACAAGGGGAATCACCCAGGGAGCGATATTCCATCACGGAGCGTTTCTTGGCGTTGTGCTCTATGAGCTGCTCGACAAGATACTTACCAATCTCGCCCTGGGGATACACTTTCTCGATCAACTCGGCATAGGTAACGCCCATCGTTCGATAGACGCTGCTGGGCACCTGCCACACCTCCGCCCGCGATTTCATCACGACGTTCGCGGCGTGAATGTCGTTTGAGAGATTGTATTCCCCACCGCCACTTGGCCAGCCCCCCCCTCCAATCCAGATCACGCGAACGCCACGGTCCTGAATCTCCGGCTCGAGCAGCAGCGCCGACGCCATGTCCGTGAGCGGTCCGTAGAAGGCGATGTGCAGTGGTCTGTCGTCGTCTTTCATTGCTTCCTCGATGATCAGACGGGCACCGGGCGAGTCGGCGGGTGTTGATTCGTCAGGTATCGCAAGAGGCGCACCATCTTCGATCCGCACCTGCCCTTCAAGGTTCATCAAACGCAGGAGTTTTACCGTTTCGTTGTGGCTTTCCTGCATGCTCGTGGGCGTTTTACGCGTCCCATAGTGTGCGGGAATAATACCGTGCAGATCGAACGATGGCGTCAACACGGCGTGTACGATGGCATATTGGTCGTCAGCCTCATTCTTAGCGTCTGTATTGACGATGACGCGCTGCTTGGCGTCGGCGGGAAAGTCCACATCAAAAACCGTAAAGTCACTCATTGCGTAAGATTCCTATCGTTTGATTTTTTGTAAAGGAAGTGGCCTTCCGATAGAGTATCGTCGCTGATCTCGGTCAACACTAGTTCCGATATGGCACGGTCCCCTTCTCATCCACTTCATAACCCCATTGTTGCAGGTAGTCGTCCCCAGGCAAAAACTCGTCCCCCATCAGCGCCAGCCGCTTGCTTAAATGCTGGTCTAGTTCCTTTAGCAGATCCGCCGCGTCCGGACTGTCGACCAGGTTTTCCAGTTGGTAAGGATCGCGTTCGTTGTCGTAGAGCAGCCAGGGGCCATCTAAAGACCTTGCGTAGGTGTAGCGCTTGGTGCGCAGCCCGCGGTATTCGCGCCCGCCGATCTGACGGTGCCACTGGCCGAAAGGGTGCGGGCAGGACAGCAATGCCGCCCCGTCCGAAGGGTCGTCGCCGCCGCGCAGGTAGGCCGAAAAGTCGAGACCTTCGACGGATTCGGGGATATTCAATTGACATAGGCCCAATAGCGTCGGCATGATATCGGGGATGTCGATCAGGGCATCGACCTGGCGGCCTTCGCAGCCCAACAGGGCCGGGTAGCGCAATAAAAAAGGCACCCGGATCGATTCTTCCCACGGCTTTTGTTTTTTGTCCCAGCCTTGAGAGCCAAGCATGTCGCCGTGGTCCGAAAAGAATAACACAAGAGTGTTGTCGTCTATGCCTTGATCCTCCAGTGTTTGCAATAGGTCGGCCATGCAGTCGTCCAGGGCGGTGCAGTG
>JAPKDN010000554.1 GCA_028822575.1 Alphaproteobacteria bacterium
GCGGTTCCTGGCGTTGAAATCTGGCTGTGCCGTTGTTGCCGTAGGTTATCGCCTCGCGCCGGAGCACCCTTACCCAGCTCCCTTGGATGATTGTGTCGCCGCCGTGCGCTACATTCAAGGGAATGGCGCGGCGATGGGGCTGGACGCCGGGGCGATCGCGGTCGGCGGCGATTCCGCCGGTGCGAATTTGGCGATGGCGACGACGCTCCGCATGCGGGACGAGGGCAATAGTCCGATCAAGGCCGTGCTTTCTTTCTATGGCGCCTTTGAAGCGGCCAGCGAAACCGCGTCTTTCGCCGAGTTTGGCGATGGTGCTTTCGGCTTGAGCCAGGACGGAATGCGTTGGTACTGGAGAGCCTATGCCGGGCCGTTGAATGATTTGACCGACCCACTGCTATCCTGCGCACGCGCTGATTTGGCGGGATTACCACCGACCTATCTATTCGCCGCCGAACTCGATGTTTTGCGAGACGACACGGTAGAGATGAACCGTTTGCTTCGAGCGGCGGGCGTGCCGGGAGAATGCAAGATTTATGAGGGGGTCGTGCACGGTTTCATCAACATGACCCGGGTTCTGGATAAAGCGCATCTCGTCCTCGATACTGCCGCGAAGGCGGTGCGTGGATCGTTGAGGCTGGACTGAGAACTCTCTCTAAATCGGCAGGGAACGCGCCGACGGTCGTCACCCGTGGCTGCACGGACTTGACCCTTCGGTATCTGGATTTGTCTCTCAAGCTCGTGCGAAGAAACATAGGCGGAGGAGGTATTTATGTCTGATGGAAAGCCAGCGCCGGGCTTTGCCCGGCAACTCTACAGGATCATGGAATATACGCCTGTCGGAAAGCGAATCCGAGCGATCTTCGACGGCGTGATCCTCGATGACACCCAAGCCGCGATCGCGCTGCAAGAAGCGAATTATCCGGTCGGCCATTATATTCCTCGCTCGGATGTTCGCATGGATCTGATGCGGTGGACCGACCATTCGAGCCATTGTCCGTTCAAGGTAGACGCGTCCTATTGGACACTTTAGACCTCGGGCAAGAGTGCCAAGTACGCGGTCTGATCCTATTAGGCACCCTTCGATGAGGCTGAGGCAATCAAAGGCTATTTGTCTTTCCACTGCTCGAAGGTGGTTGAGATCGAGGTTATCTGAGTGGCGTCAGGTAAACCGAATCTTGGCCTGGCTTAATCCCTCCAGGTCGACCATGACTTCGGCAGCGTCGTCAAAAAACACAGTTTTGACGACGCTGCCGAGCATCACGAAATCTCCTGCGCGGAGTGGCTGACCAATACTGGCCCGGTGGTTCGCCAACCAGGCGAGCGCTTCCATCGGATGCCCGAGAATATCCTCGCCAAAGCCCGTGGAATGCACGACGCCATCGATGAAGAGCGTGCCACGAACCCGCGCGAGATCCAACGCCCGCCAATCTGGAACCTCGCGGCCAAGAACCACGCCGGCGTTGAAGAAATCATCGGCGATCAGCACGGGCGCCGATAAGGCCGGGTAGTTTTCATAACGGTCGTCGACCAGCTCAATCGCCCCCATCAGCGCTGATACTGCGTCGCTGGCGCTTTCTTGCGTGTATGGTCCGATAGTTCCGGGCATGTCCACGCCCAGTCGCGCGGCGATCTCGCACTCGACGCCGATATGGTGGAACCGCGCGAGCGGCAATTTCACGCGCTCCTGAAATTCCATGGATGAGAAAACCCGACCGGCGCAGGGATGGTCGATTTTCAGGAACTCCCGCATTATCGGCGTGGTACAGCCGATCTTATGACCGGATAGGCGGCCAAAACCAGCGCTGGCCAGGGTCTCGTGCAGAGCCTCCTGAATTTCGTAGCCATCTCTTTCGTTTTTGGGAGACAGGTATTGTGGCAGCGCGGCGGTTGGCGGACCGCCCAAGCGGGCGTGGGCGAGAAACTCGGCACAGGACTGGATCGCGATTTCATCCATGAGGGAACGTCCTAACGGTTCTTGGCCTGGACTTCCTGAAGGATCGAGGCGGCCGCGTCGGCAAGCACTTGGCAACCGGCGACAATATCCGCATCGTGGCTGTCCTCGGCGAAGTCGTGACTGATGCCGTCGATCGACGGGATGAACAGCATCGCGCAGGGAAGTTTCTCATGGATCACCATGGGGTCATGCCCGGCTGCACTCGGCATCCTTCGCCACTGGCCGGGGGAGGTGGTTTCCGCTGCGGCGGCAATGTGGGTCTGGAAACCCTCGTCCATGATCGATGGTTTGACTGGGGTGCGGGAGGAGAGGACATCAACCCCAATACGGCCACGACCATGAATGTCCGCGCCGATCGTCTCGACAATGCCGGCTAATTGGCCCAACAGACCTTCATCCTGATCGCGAAACTGCAGGGACAGCTCGGCCCGTCCGGGCACGATCGACGTGGCACCTGGTTCGATTACCGCGTCACCCATGGTCCAGACCGTACGCTCATTGGCAAGCTTGGGAAATTCCACATTGATCCGGTGCGCCATTTCGAACATCGCGGAGGCGGCGTCCTTGCGCCGGGCCATGGTGGTGGTGCCGGCGTGGTTTTGCTCGCCGGTGAAGACGATGCGCATACCGCGAATACCGACAATCGCGGTGACCACGCCAATCTGCTCGTCTGCGTCCTCCAGATAGTTTCCCTGTTCAATATGTGCCTCGAGATAGCCGGCATAGCGGCCTTCCTCGATGCGCAGGCGGGGTTCGTCGGTAAGTCCAACACGTGTCAGGGCGTCGGCTAGTGCCTCGCCATCACGTCCCGTCGCTGCTGCTTCGTCATTCGCGTCAAGGGTGCCAGACCAAGAGCGACTGCCGAGGCAACCTAGAAAATTGCTCTCCTCGTCCTGCCAGGACACGGTGTCAATCGCGAGATCGGCGGTATCCGGATTCTCGGCGCAGGCGCGGGCAATTTCCAGCCCGTAGATTACCCCGAGCGCGCCGTCGAGCCAACCACCTTCGGGCTGTGTATCGGAATGTGAGCCGATGATCAGAGCTGGCCCGTTCTTGCGAGACCGGCCGAGGACATTACCGACCCCGTCGAGTGTTGCGTCCAGCCCGGCGTCCGCATAGCGCTGCTTCAGCCAGCGTCGAGCCGCCATATCGGTATCGCTGAAGGCCGGACGGACCACCCCGTGTCCGACTGTGCCGATAGCGCGAAGGTCCCTTAGATCCTTGAGCAGGCGTTCCGCGTTTATTCTTGGCATGACTATCTCCCAAAGGTGCCTTGTGTCC
>JAPKDN010000020.1 GCA_028822575.1 Alphaproteobacteria bacterium
AACAAATCGATGGGGTGACCAGTTTTCATGGCGCGGACCAACTGACGGCTTTCCTCAATCGCTCAGAAATTCTATGTTGCCTGCTGCCTCTGACGCCGGCGACAGACGGAATCATTAATGCCACAGCCCTCGCCGCCATGCCTAGCGGTGCCTTCGTGATCAATGCCGGACGCGGCCAACACATAGTCGACGCCGACCTGTTGGCGGCCGTGGATAGCGGGCATATCGCCGGTGCGGCCCTGGACGTCTTCCACCAAGAACCGCTACCGACGGAGCATCCCTATTGGGAACACCCCAAAGTGATAGTCTGGCCCCATATGTCGGCCCAATCCAACGCAGACAGCGCCGCCGAACAGGTCGCAGATGGGATTTGCAAGGTCTTCGCCGGGCGAGAACCGAACAACGTGGTTGACCGCGAACGGCAATACTAAGGAGACGGACATGCCAACCATCGTCATCAAGATGGGCGACGAAAGCCCCGCCGAGTATATCGCCGAGATGCACATGCTGGACCCTACTCTAACCATTCGCGAGTGGCCCGACGTAGGCAATCCCGCTCATGTGGATATCGCCATGGTCTGGAAGATGCCACATGGCGAGCTCGCCAAGTTTCCGAACCTAAAGCTGACCATGTCGATGGCCGCCGGCGTCGATCATGTCCTGAGTGACCCCGACATGCCCCGCCAGGTTCCCCTGGTTAGGGTAACCGACCCGCATATGGCTCGCTCGATGGGCCATTGGGCGGCGATGAATATCCTGCGGCTGCATCGCGAGACGGACTTTTACGAGGACCTCAGGAGTCGGCGGGAATGGGCGCCGGAACGCGCTTTCAACACAGACGCAGTTCAAGTCGGCATTCTCGGCCTCGGCTACCTCGGCACCCATGTCGGCGGGATGCTTCAGGGCATGGGGTTAAAGGTTCAGGGTTGGGCTCGGAGCCCAAAATCGATCGACGGGATCAAGTCCTTCCAAGGTCCCGATGGCCTGCGCGAGATGGTCGAGACGACGAATTACCTGCTCTGCCTGCTGCCGAGCACCCCGGCTACCGTTGGCATCATAAACGCCGAACTACTAGCACGGATGCCAAAGGGTTCTTACGTGTTGAATTGCGGTCGCGGCGCGCAGTTGGTCGAGCAGGACCTGACGGCGGCCTTGGATTTAGGCCAGATCGCCGGCGCGGCCCTGGACGTATTCAGCGTGGAGCCACTTCCCCAAGACCATCCGTTCTGGGTCGACAAGCGGATCATCATGACCCCACATCACGCGGCCGAGGTGTTCCCGCCGGCGGTCGCGGCGACCTTCCTGGATAATATTCAACGCTGCCGTGAAGGCCGACCACTCAACGGCCTGGTAGATCTAGATATCGGCTATTGAGGAACGAACAACGCTCGGGATCCGTTGATTACCCAGGGGCGATTCCTCGGTCCAAACCCTCGCTCCAGAGCCGCACCAATGTGTTAGAGCGCGATCAGCCGTAACGGCTTTTCAACATCGCGTAGATGCCGCGTATGCCCTGCGCTTCGCCGCCTTCGGGACGTCCAGGGCGAGAGCTGGTGTTGAAGGCCATCAGATCGATATGCGCCCAGGGGACATCGGGCTCAACGAAATGCTCAAGAAATAGAGCGGCGGTGATAGCCCCCCCATTCGGCGCCGAGCCGGTGCTGGAAATATCGGCGATCGGCGACGAGAGAAAATGTTTGTATCCCTGCCAGAGCGGCATCCGCCATAGCGGGTCATTTGCATCCATGCCATGGGAGAGCATCGCGTCAGCCAGCGCGTCATCATTACAAAACAGCGCGGGAACATCTGATCCCAGCGCCACCCGGGCGGCACCGGTGAGGGTCGCGAAATCGATGATCATCGCGGGCTTGTCGCTTGCCGCCTCGGTAAGGGCGTCCGACAGAATCAACCGCCCCTCAGCATCGGTATTGCCAACCTCAACGGTCAGCCCCTTGCGGGTTTGCAGGATGTCCTTGGGATGAAAGGCATTGCCGGATATCGCGTTCTCCACCGCCGGCACCAGGACTCGCAGACGAACCGGAAGCTTCGCGTCCATTATCATGTGGGCAAGCCCAAGAGCCTGCGCCGCGCCGCCCATGTCTTTTTTCATGTTCAGCATGCCGCCGGCCGGCTTTATATCAAGACCGCCACTGTCGAAGCATACGCCCTTTCCGACCAGGGTCACGCGTGGGTGGCCACCCTTGCCCCAGGTAATGTCGATCAGCCTTGGTTCTTGCGCCGATGCCCGACCGACCGCGTGCACGGAGGGGTAATTCTCGCTCAGCAAGCCCTTGCCGACGATCACCTTGACCTTGGCCTTATGCGGCCGGGCCATGGCCTTCGCTGCCTCCGCCAACTCCTCCGGGCCAAGATCCTGGGCCGGCGTGTTGATGAGGTCTCTGGTGAGGGAAACTCCAGCGGCCATCCGCTTCACGTCGGCTTGATCAGCACCGGTCGGGAGCACCAATTCAGCCTCTGGCTTTGGTAGTTTTTTGTAGCGATCGAAGCCATAGCAACCAAGCGCCCAACCTAGCGCCGCCATGGTCGCCTGGGCGGGCGGGAGATCCGTGTCGAGATAGTACCGACCCTTCGGTAGGTTTGCCGGCAAGTCCGCCAGATCCCAGATCTCTCCACCGGCACTATTGCTTTTGGAAACCCCCAGAAGAACACGGGCGATATCGCCATTATCCGCCGGGACAAAACATACGGCGCCCGGGACGCCCTTGAACCCGGTGGCGGCAACCCACCGCGCCACGTCGCCTCCCGCTGCCTTTACCCAGTCCTTAAGATCGGTTTCCGTAACGGTCGAGATTGGAATTGACGTCGAAGTCTTGCGCGCGGCGAAAGTCATCAGAGGAGAACCCCGGAAAAGCGAGAAGGATAGATACGGAACTTCTATCCCTTCGCACCCTTCGCCTCAAGACCCTCAGCTGCCCGGCGCGGGAAACCTAGCGTGGACATTGAGCTAACGGCAAAGCTGTTGCGCTAATTGTCTCGAGAGGCTCAAATACCCGTCGTTGGAACTTTCGGGAGCGTCGCCCATGGGTGACCTGACACTGGTGATCGGCAATAGGAATTACTCGTCTTGGTCGCTTCGGCCCTGGCTTGTCTTGAAGGCAGCTAGCGCGTCGTTCGAAGAGGTGGTGATCCCGCTCGACCAGCCGAACACCCGACAGGAAATCCTGAAACATTGGCGAAACGGTGCGGTGCCGATCCTCAAACACGGCGATAACACCGTTTGGGAAAGCCTGGCGATTTGCGAATATGTCGCTGAATTGTTTCCCGATGCCGGCCTTTGGCCTTCGGATACACGGGCCCGGGCGATCGCACGATCCCTCTCGGCGGAAATGCACGCGGGCTTCTCGGCGCTGCGCGAGCATATGCCGATGAATATAAGGAGCCGCTTTCCCGAGGAGGGCCGTAAACCGGGTGTCCAAGAGGACATCAACCGAATTGCCGCCATCTGGCGCCGGGCACGGGAACGCTATGGCGAAGAGAGCGATGGCCCGTTCCTATTCGGTAAATTTACCATCTTGGATGCCATGTTCGCGCCGGTGGTAAGCCGTTTTCGGACCTATGCCGTCGATGTCAGCGATGTCGAGGCCGCATATATTGAGGCGGTCTGGAACCATCCAGCGATGCAGGAGTGGGCCAAAGCGGCACAGGCCGAGCCGATGGTCATTGATTCGGCCGAATTTTAGAAAACACCGGTGCAACGAAAATTCGCCGAAGTCTCGCCCCGACTATACCCGCGACGTCAAACCAAATTGACTAATCAATCACTTCACGCTTCGCAGTGACCCACATGAAGGACCAAGGACCCAGAGTTCGACGCCGTCGCAAACGAGGCGGCGGCACCTCATCGGTTTTTGGATGGACGATGCTCTTTATGGTTAATTGAATCTTGGCGCCCTCGTCGTCTTCGAGCCGGTCCGGGACCCCTTGGCTTTTGAGAACTACCTCAAAAACGACTTGCTTATTCATTTTAATCTGTTCTTCACCTGCACGGTGATCGGCGGGCCGTTGCTTTTGCACTGGTTCAGCCTTGGGATCATTGCCATTGGCCTGGTTGGCTTTGGAATCGCGGCTGAGATTGTTAAGGCTTTTTCAGCGGGCTGTTCTGCCGGTTTCGTTAATTTCGCGGCCGACGAAGCCGGCGTGCTGGTCGCTCTGATATTGATAGCGGTTGTTCGGCAGATTCACCGATTGGTATTCCCCGGGACTTCGCAATCCCAAGGTGGCTGCTTGAAACAAGAGCAATCAAGCCAGGACGGTCGCTATTAAAGCCACGACGAACACCATCACAAGGCAAGCCCGCACATAAAGCGACAAGGCCCGCCTAATATCATCCGGTGCCGCGGCGGCGCGCCCATTGCCCATCCAGGCATCCTCGACAAGAATACCGTCATAGCGCCTCGGGCCAGCGATCCTCAAACCAAGAGCTCCCGCCATCGCCGCCTCCGGCCATCCGGCGTTGACCGAGCGGTGATGGCGGGCATCCCGGAATGTTGCTGTTATTGCCTGGCTTGGGGAACTGTTGGGCTGCGAAACAGCCGCGATCGTGATGGCCAGGGCGGTGAGCCGGGCCGGAGGCAGATTGGCCAGATCATCCAGACGGGCCGAAGCCCAACCGAACGCCCGGTATTGTTCACTTCGGTGACCAATCATGCTATCGGCGGTGTTCAGAGCCTTATAGGCGAGCAAACCCGGCAAGCCGAATAGGAGATACCAAAACACCGGCGCCACGATACCGTCGGAAAAGTTCTCAGCCAGCGACTCGATCGCCGCGCGGCAAGTCCCGGCTTCGTCCAAGCTCGTCGGATCCCGGCCCACGATAAGAGCCACGGCCGCCTGGGCTGGCCCAAGACACCCTCCCACGAAACCATGTTCAACCGCGGCGACATGACGGTACAGGCTGTTCTGGGCAAGAAAAAGCGAGGCGACCACAGCCTCCAAAACCATGGAATACGGCACATCCCGCAACACCAGATGGATCAACCACCCAATGCCCGCCGAGCCGAACAAAAGAACCAAAACCGCGATCACGCCAAGACCGCGTCTCACGGGATCCGAAAACGAGGGTTTGTTCCAGCCGCGATCTAACCATCCAATGGCGTTCCCGATGATCACCACGGGATGTGGGACGCGGCGATAGAGCCAATTTGGGTCGCCCACCACCGCATCGATCAACAGAGCCAGCAAAAGGGCCGGAACGGTCTCCAACGAGGTCAAACCAAACGCAGTGCGGCAAGCCGCAACCGTGCATCGGAACTCGGACTCGATCGCGCAATCCACGACAAGTTCAGCAGAACGCGTGGACCACTCGGCACATCAGGTACCATCTTCATCCGATCGTCCCAATCCAAGGCCTGGGTTCACGGGTCGCGCTTTCGTGGGCCTCGATCGCGTCGGCGTGTTGGAGTGTCAGGTCGATGTCATCGAGGCCTTCAAGCAGACAGCGTTTCTTGAACGGGTCTATCTCAAAGCCGTGGGTCGTCCCATCCGGGAGATGCACGGTCTGAGCTTCCAGGTCAACTTCCACCCGGGCGCTATTGGCGGTTCCTAAAATCCACCAGATCGATTGGATGGTCTCGCGGTCGAGAACCACCGGGAGCAAGCCGTTTTTCGTGGCGTTACTGTAGAAAATATCACCAAAACTGGGCGCAATGACACAGCGGATACCGGCGTCGTAGAGGGCATAAACCGCCGCCTCTCGCGAGGAACCACAACCAAAATTTGTGTCTGCCACCAAAACGCCAGCCGATGCGAAATCCGGCTGATTCAGGAGGAAGTCTTCCCTCGCCTCACCGTCCGCTCCCCGTCGCATATCATGGAATAGGAACTGACCATGATCCGTGGTTCGCGGCGCCCGCATGAACCGGGCCGGAATGATCTGGTCGGTATCGATATTCTCGATTTGAAGCGACGCCGCCACGCTGTCGAGTTTCTGGAACGCTTCCATCTCACGCCTCCCCGATCAAATCGCGCACATCGGCGAGCCTGCCAGTCACCGCCGCCGCCGCCGCCATCGCCGGGCTCATCAGGTGGGTACGGCTGCCGGGGCCCTGCCGGCCCTTGAAGTTACGGTTGCTGGTCGAGGCACAGCGTTCTCCCGGTGGGGTAAGGTCGCCATTCATGCCAACACACATGGAACAGCCGGTCGCCCGCCATTCAAATCCCGCCTCGATAAAGATCCGGTCCAACCCCTCGGCCTCGGCTTGCAGTTTGATCGACGTCGAGCCTGGGACAATGATCGCTGTCACTTTCGCCACCCGTCCCTCGACAATCGCTGCGGCGGCGCGCAGGTCCTCCATCCGGCCATTGGTGCAGGAGCCGATGAAGACGCGGTCGACCACAATATCGGTGAGCGCGGCGCCAGGCTGGAGGCCCATGTAATCCAACGTCACTTCCAAGGCGGCCCGGCGCGATGGATCCTTCTCGTCGACGGGATCCGGCACCCGTCCGGTGATCGCAAGGGCCTCCTCGGGGCTGGTACCCCAGGTGATCGACGGAGCGATATCGCCAGCGTTGATGGATACCTCCCGGTCGAAACGTGCGCCTAGATCTGACGCTAAAGCCCCCCAATCAGCCAGTGCGCGCTCCCAATCCAACCCTTTGGGTGCGTAACGCCGGTCCTTCAGATAAGCGAAGGTCTTGTCGTCCGGCGCAATTAGCCCAGCCCGCGCGCCGGCCTCGATCGACATATTGCAGACCGTCATCCGGCCTTCCATCGACATCTCTTCGATGGTCGAGCCAGCATACTCGATCATATGCCCCGTGGCGCCATTGGCGCCGATCACCGCGATCAGGTGCAGGACTACGTCCTTGGCCGAAACCCCGGGACCAAGAGGGCCATCGATGGTAACCCGCAGGGCCTTTGGCTTTTTTTGCCAAAGGGTTTGTGTCGCCAGGACATGGGCGACCTCGGACGCGCCAATTCCAAACGCCAAACATCCTAGCGCGCCATGAGTAGCCGTATGGCTGTCCCCGCAGACCAGCAACAGACCCGGCAGTGTGATTCCCTGCTCCGGGCCGACCACATGAACGATCCCCTGCTCCGGTGACCCAACACCATAAAGCCGGACACCCATCGCCTCGGTGTTCGTGGTCAGGCGTTCTATCACCTCGCGGCGGCTGGGGTCGGCATTGCCAGTCTCAGGCGCAACGGTGGAGACATAGTGGTCGGCGATGGCCACGGTCAGATCCGGCCTTCGGACCACCCTCCTCTGGACCTTCAGCTTGTCGAAGGCATGGAAAGACCCTTCATGGCAAAGATGCCGGTCTATCGAAAGCAAGGTCGTCCCATCCTCGCGGTTGAGGATCGCGTGGCGGTTCCAGATTTTCTCGAACAAAGTCATAGGTTCGGTCATCGCGTCGCCGTCTCTAAGTGGATGAGTTTCAAGCGGAGTCTTTTACCACAACCGGTAGTCCGGCGACCATCAACAACACCTGGTTCGCATCTCGGGCGATATCCTGATGCAATCGGCCCGCAAGGTCGCGGAACCGCCGCGCCATGGCGTTCTCCGGCACGATACCGAAGCCTACTTCGTTAGAGATCAGGATCGACTGGCCCGGCGCCCTCGCCAAAACCGCCAACAAGGTGCTCGCGGCGGCGTCGATATCGCGCTTGGCCATCATGAGGTTGGTGAGCCACAAGGTCAGGCAGTCAATCAGCAAAACCCGATCCTCGGCAGCATTTTCAGCAATCGCCTCCGCCAGCCCCAACGGCGCCTCGACTTCAAGCCAGCCACGACCGACACGGCGACCCTGATGCGCGGCGATTCGCTCCCGCATCTCGTCGTCCCAGGCCTCGGCGGTGGCGATATAGGCCGGCTTGAGTCTAGAGCCGAGCGCCATCTCCTCGCCATATCGGCTTTTGCCGGAGCGCGCGCCTCCAAGGATCAGTGTGATGGAATCCATCCTTTGTTTTCTCCAATCCGGCCGAACTAGCGAACCCGCCCTTGCGCCTTGGCGCGGGGATCACCGATCGCGGTCACCAAACCATCAGCGCCGACGTGGATCGCCTGGACCACGCCCATGGTGGTGTCACGTCCCGGCGAGACGCGGAAGTCCAAGCCGAGTTTCGCGGCGACCAGAGCCGTGATGGGTTGGAGATCCTCGTCAGCCATCATAGATTTCACTTCGGCGTGCAGTTTTGGCTCCTGCACCGCGTCGACGATGGATTTCCCCTGCACCAGGACCCGATGCAACATCTGCATCAACGAGGTCGGGATCCTGGTCGAGCCCGAGGCGCCAATCGCCATCTCAACCTTGCCATCATGCGCCAAAAGTGTCGGCATCATACTACTTACTGGTCGCTTGCCGCCGATGACTTCGTTCGGGTTGTTTGGCCAGGGACTGAACAGCGCCATTTGATTGTTCAGCAGGATTCCGGTCCCCGGCACGACGACGCCTGAATGGTTGTTGTTGGAATAGGTGATACAGGCCGCGTTACCGGCAGCGTCGAGGGTACACAGGCTGGTGGTTTCCGAAGACTCGTTCGTGGCAGCGGCAAGCGGCACAAAGGCTGGATCGCCAAAGCCGACACGGCGGGTTTCGAACATGTGCAGCATCGCGCGTGCCAAGGCCTCATGGGTTTCGGCCTCTCCGCTGGGCGCCTGACGCGCTAGGGCATCCAGGCCGGCGAAAACCAAGCTGCCCGACGACGGCGGCGCCATGGTGGCGACATTAAGGCCCTGGAAGACTCCCCTCGCGGGCTCCCGCCAAAGCGCCTTGTAGTTTCGCAAGTCCTCGCGAGTAAGGAAGCCATCATGGGTCCGCATTTCAGCGGTGATCGCCTCGGCGAGGTCGCCTTCGTAGAAAACCCGCTCTCCATCCCTCGCGATCAACCGCAAGGTCGCACCGTAATCCTTGTTAGTCAGCCAATCTCCCTCGACCGGCGCCTCGGTCAGAGATTTCAGATACAGGGCGCGACATGCCTCGGTATGGTTCAGCATTGCGACCGTGCGCCCCATTCGGAGCGCGCCCTTATAGGACACGGCGAAACCACCCTCGGCCAATTCGATCGTCGGCATGAATAGTTCCGCCATTGGGATCTTGCCGTAACGCACATGCATCTCGGCGAAACCACGCAGGGTGCCGGGGGTCGCGACCGCCCGGTGGCCAAGCTGATTGTGGTTGCCCTTGACCTGGATCACATACTCGCCCTGGGCATTGTTGGTGGCGAAAAGCTCGTAGCCGGCGCGGGTCGGCGCGGTCCCGAGGAAATCGATGCTGTCGGTCCGGCCGCTCGCGGCGTCATGAATGATCATGAACCCCCCGGCGCCAATGCCGGAGTCCAATGGCTCGACCACCCCCATTACATGAGCCGCCGCAATCGCCGCGTCGATGGCATTGCCGCCAGCTTCCATGATCCGTATTGCCGTGTCGGCGCCCGTTACATTAGAGGCGGCGGCGGCGCCAACCATCATCTCGGCGGTTTCGAATCCAGTCCAGGCCTTGTCGAGCACGATTTTCTCCCCGCATCCAAGCCCCGAAGCTAATCGCCGGGTGATCAGCGGGCAAGAGGACGCGCCGCCACGCTTGAACGACCCATCGCATAAGGCTATCCAGACACTCATCGTTTTCAGCGCATCATCAATCGAGGCACGCTCGTGAGTGACAGATTTTCCGCCCTGCTCCTTCGGGGCAGCGGTATGAACCGAGATGATCTTCTGGCGACCAAGATCGCCACCGATTGGGACATCACGATCCTCGACACCAAAACTGAGCTCGATGGGGTTCAAGAGGCCACCAAGAGAGTTGACGCCATCATTGGCGGCGGAATTCCCGGCGGCGTCCCGACAGGTGCCAAGCTTCGGCTATATCATGCGCCCTTCACCGGCTATGACTGGATCAAGGCTTCGGACCTTCCCAGGGGAGCGGTGTTCTGCAACACCCATGAGCACGAGACCACGATCGCCGAACATCTGCTTGCCGGGATGTTGGAACTTCAAACCGGCCTGATGCGGGAGACCCATCCGATAATGCGCGCCAAATCCTATAGCGGACGTAATATCAACCGCGGCCCCCACCATCTGGAGTTGCGGGGAACCACGGTTGGGGTCATCGGCTACGGTCAAATCGGGCGCGAGGTGGCGCGGCGCTGCAAGGCCTTCGACATGAAAGTGATGGCTGTGTCCCGCACCATCAGGGACGAACCAGATCTGGTCGACTGGTACGGAACTGTGGATCAACTCGACACCCTGTTGGCCGAGAGCGATTTCGTGATCTGCTGCGCGCCCGGCGGGGCGGAAACCAGAGGGATGATCAACGCCACCTCCTTCGCGAAGATGAAATCCGACGCGGTGATAGCCAATGTGGGCCGGGGCGAAGTGATCGACGAGGCGGCGCTCTATGACGCCCTGTCATCGCGGCGCATACGCGGTGGGATCATCGACGTCTGGTACACCTATCCTTCCGACACGGACCCCAATCCCTGGCCGTCGAAATTCCCCTTTCAAAAACTCGATAACATCATCATGTCGCCGCACAACTCCGCCTGGACAGCGGAGATGAGCGATCGGCGCTGGACATTCGTCGCCAATAACCTGGACCGTTTGGCACGAGGCGAGGCCTTGCGAAATATTTGTTTTGAGGGCACGCGATAATCACCAGGATTTGCCCGGAGCCCCCCACCCGCCTGGGCTCGAAACCCAACGCGCCGCGCCTCGAGGAGCGGCTGGTCAAAACGAGGGATTTTGATCCCAGTTCGGGTCCTCACTGGGGAGCAGCGGGGTGTCGCCGACCAGTAGTCCCTTGCCGGGGACAAAATTCACCTCCAAGCGAATGCCGTCGGGATCCTCGAAGACGATGTAGTAATATCCCGGCGCGAAATCACCCTCCAGCGGGCCACGATCAATATGCGCGTCCATCTCGCGCAGCTTGATCGCCACCGCGTCGACATCCTCGGCCGAACGGGCGCGCAGGCAAAGGTGATGCAGGCCGACACTGTTCATCGCGAAGCGTTTTTCCTCCATCCCCTCGCCACAGCGCTGAATGCCGATCGCCGTGCGGCCGCCAACGTGATAGAGAAAATTATTCCCGTCATAGACTTTCTTCAGCCCGAGGAATGGCAGCAGTTCGGCATAGAAGTGCCTCGCCTTTTCCCACTGGCTAACAGTCAGGATGACGTGGGCCATGCCGTTAACTTCAATCATTAATTTACCCCTGGTTCCTTGTTTCGCCCGACAGCTTGCGGCGGACGAGTGATTGTCGGTCCTGAAGAGCCGTTTTACCCTCTAAAATAGAGAATGCGCTCGGATGACCGAGCTAAAATAAAGGGGCAAGTGGTATGAGTCACGATCTACGGTTCCAAGTCGCCATCATGCCAAGTGACGATTTCAACGGTGTGCTGCGGTGGAGCACCCATGTCGAGGAGATCGGCTTCGGCATGGCGGCGTTCGGGGATCACTTCGTCGATTGGTCGAACCCGCAAAGAACCTGGCTGGAGGCCTAGACCACCTTGGCGGCGGTGGCGCGGGAGATCTCTCAGATACGGCTTGGCACCGATGTGACCCAGATACCGTTCCGCAACCCCGCGCTTCTGGCGCGTCAGGCCCTAATCCTGTATCTCCAGGGGCCGGCTTGATCTGGGCCTGGGCGTCGGGCTTCGGATCGACCCAGCCTATGACATGATGGGCTTGGAAAACTGGACTGATAAAGAACGGACCCTGAGGTTGCCCGAATATGTCGAGGTGACGGACCGGCTTCTCTCCAGCGAAGTATCGATCTAAGAGGGCACGTTCTGCAAGACCAAGGACGCGGTGATGCTTCCCCGGCCTCTACAATCGCCGCGCTACGCCCGATTATTTTGCGCCACATAGCCAGGCTCGCGGATAATTGGAACAGCCTCAGCTTCAAGGAAAACTTCGCCTATCAATTGGCCGAGACCAATGAGCCAGTCGCACGCACGGATGACAATCTGGCCGAGATTACCGAGGATCCCGGCGAGCTGCGCCGGTCCTATCGGATGTTCGCCCCAAGCTCTCGGGCAAGCGGCGGGACCATCAGTTATTTCGAATCCACCAATCTATTCGTCGACATGGTGGAAAGCCTAATCGAGACAGGAATGACCGAGCTTGGTCTCTACTATCTGGCGCTGGAAGAACAAATCCCGGCCTTTGAGACCATCGCCCTGGACACAATTCCCGAGATCAAGAAACGCCACGGCGGTTAAGCCCAAAAGCGGTTTCAGCGGTAAACCAGCGTGCCATCATCTAGATTAGCGTTAGGGATTTCCTCGACCTCGCGATAATAGTCCTGGCTGAAGATCCAAGGTTCCCGGTCTCCTTGCTTGGGCATGATATGCATCTTGCGGGTCAGGTAGCCGGCGTTGAAATTCTCCGGATCGACCAGGGGTAGCGCCGGCATGTCGCGGTCCTCGTCGCGCAGTGTCGGCATGACCATACCCGCGTCCTTGTCGGCCATGTGGTTCAGAAGCCGGCAGACGAATTCGGAGACCATGTCGGCGCGCATGGTCCAACTGGTCCGAAGATAACCGAACACCCAAGCAAGGTTCGGGACGCCCGAGAACAGTATCCCACGATGCGCCCAGGTCTTGGCCCAATCCACCGCCTTACCGTCAACGGTAAACAGAATCTCACCCATCATCGCCAGTTCAAGACCGGTCGCGGTGACGATGATATCCGCCTTCAGCTCCTTGCCAGACTTCAGCAGGACGCCATCCTCGGTGATGGTTTCAATCTGGTCGGTAACCACCGAGGCCTTGCCGCACCGAATGGCCTCGAAAAGATCACCGTCAGGGATATAGGCGAGCCGCTGCCGCCACGGCCGGTAATTCGCATTGAAATGCGTATCGACGTCGAAATTCTTGCCAAGTGCCGCCTGGGCGCCGGCCACCAGATCGGTGCGCAGCGATTCCGGCTCCTCGAAGGAGCGTCGGGTGATCTCCTTCTGATCCTTCAAAATCTTGCGCCGGGCAATGTCATGGACGACCTCGTCCGGCAGGTCCAATTCTCGAAGAGTGTTGGCAAGATCATAGCGATTCGGCGCCGAGTACATGAAGGTCGCCGAGCGTTGCAGCATCGTAACCTCGGCCCCGTCCCGCGCCATCGCCGGTACAATCGTCGCCGCCGTCGCGCCGGAGCCTATAACAACAACCTTCTTACCCTTGTGATCGAGCCCCTCGGGCCAGGTTTGGGGATGAGCCACCGGACCCAGAAAACGATCAAGGCCAGTGATATCCGGCGTGTAGCCTTTTTGATGGCGATAGTAGCCTTGGCACATCCACAGAAATTCGCAGGTAAAGGTCGCGGTCTCGTCGGTGTCGCCCCGCGTGACCTCCAGGGTCCAGCGCCCAGCCTCGCTCGACCACTCCGCGCTCTCGATATGGTGATGAAAGCGGATATGTTCGCGGATCTTCTGCTCGTCCAGCACCTCATCTAGATATTTCAGGATCTCCGGCGCGGTAGCAATCGGCGGGCCAAGCCAAGGCTTCCAGCCATAACCAAAGGTGAAAAGATCACTGTCAGACCGGATGCCGGGGAATTTGTGAGTGAGCCAAGTGCCGCCGAAGCTTTCCTGACGCTCCAGCAAGGCGAAGCTCTTGTCCGGACAATACTGTTGCAAGTGATAGGCTGCGTCGATGCCGGATATGCCGGCACCCACGATCAACACGTCAAAATGCTCACCCATCGCCGCACCCGCTCACATTATTCAGCTCAGACATCCGCCGCACCATACAACCCGGCGGCGGGACCTGAAAGCGGCGCGCGACGGTGGCCGAGAATGGACTTTCCAATGCGACCCACGCATCATGTCGACGCCATGACATGCGTTGGAGCCGCCATGAACAGGGATCATTTCAAAGCCAGTTTTTCCGATGCCGCGCCACCGGCTGGGCTGTCTGCCGCACTGCTCGCGTTGTGGTGGCAACGCAAGGGAGATTGGGAGCAGGCCCACGAGGCCGCGCAATCGGACGAAAGTTTGTATACCGCCTGGGTACATGCCTTGCTGCATCGCGAGGAAGGGGATCTTTCCAACGCCGGCTATTGGTATCGCCGGGCCAAGCGCGATGTTTGCAGTGATCCGTTGGAGACGGAATGGGAAGCCATTCTCTCGGCGCTTGCCTTGGACGCCTCCTGAAGCCGCGTCATCTCAAGTCCCGTCCGCGTTGCCGACCTTGACCCAGAGTTTATTGATACAGCCTAGCCGATAGGATTCCCGGTCACCCCGCGAAAGGCCCAACCATGCTAACCACCACGTCCGGCACACCCTATTGGGTCGATGGCCCGACCTCGACCACCCGCCCAACCCTGGTGTTTCTACATGGCGTGTTGATGGATCATCAAAGCTGGAACCGGCAGATCGAGGGCTTGGCGGGTGATTACAGGATCGTGCGCCAGGACATGCTGGGCCATGGCGCCTGCCCGAATCGCCCAGGCCCGCGCCAGCTGGAAGACTTCGTCGAACAGGTTCGCGCATTGATCCAGGAAACCTGCCCGGACGAGGCGCCAGTTCTCATCGGCTTTTCCATGGGCGGGCTGATCGCCCAGGCCTATGCGATTCAATACGCGGCCGAGCTTAGCGGCCTGGTCCTGATGAGCGCTGTCTATAACCGCACCGCCGAAGAGTTGGCGTCGGTTGCCGCGCGCTTGGAGAACCTGGAGGCCCAGGGGATGGAAGGTGTGATCTCGGCGGCGCGAAAGAGATGGTTCCGTCCCGACGAGATGGATACCCAAGGCGACCAAATAGAAGAAATCCTGGGATGGATGCGGGACGGCGATACTGGCGCGAAAACCAAGGCCTATCAGGTTTTCACCTCCGAGGATCACAAAACCACCGGCAAGCTCGGCGCGGTGTCCTGCCCGGCCCTGGTGATGACCGGAGACGGTGATAAGGGCTCGCCGCCGCATATGTCGCGGGCCATGGCGGCCGAGATCCCGAACGCGCGCTTGGCGATCATCAGAGACCAGCAACACATGATGCCAGTGCTCGCGGCGGAGCGGGTCAACGCGGAGTTGCGGGCATTTCTGGAGGCGTTACCGGCGCAGCGTGATCGATAACAGTAACGACAACCACAAGCTTGCCGCCCCCAACAAATAAGCCGGTGTGTAGCTATGGCTGACATCGTGGATAACCCCGGCGATCAGCGGGCCAATGGCGCCAAATACCGAGATCAGGGCCAGTATTGCCCCCATCAACGCGCCGACGGATTTTGTGCCATAAAGCTCGATCCCCAAGGTGGTGATCTGGGTCGAGGCACCGCCAACCCCGAACCCAAGCATAAAGGTCACGATGATCGCCGCGAACAGGCCGTTTGACAGCGTCAAGCCGACCATCGCCAGGGTTGCGACAATGATCGCCAATTGGTAGGCCCTTAACGCGCCGAGCCGGTCACAGGTCATCCCCATCACCACTCGACCAGCACAGTTTCCGGCACCGAAGGCGGTCACGACAATTGCCGCGAAGGTCGCGTCGAGCCCCTTTTCCAGCATAAAGGGCGCGTTCTGTACGAAGGTGATTGCGCCAGCGAACCACCACAACCCGAAGGTCATGATCATGCGCCAAAACAATCCGCTCCGTGCGATTCTTGATGGCTTGGCCACGGGCGTGTGATGGCGGGCTGGATCGGTACCCACCGCGCCACACATCGGTGGGTTTCGGAGGCTGGCCGCGCCATACCGTAGCAAGTTCTTTTCCGCCGGATCTCGGGTCAGCAAAAGTGCCGCGCCGATGATCAATCCGCCGGAGATCAGACCAAGCCAAAGATAAGCCTCGCGCCATCCGAGCTGCTGGATAAGGGTCTCGGCGAGCGGGGCGATGAAAAACACCCCAGATCCACCGCCCAGGGTGGTGATCCCGACCGCGAGGCCCCGGTTGGTCTCGAACCAGCGCGAGACCGTGGCGACCAAGGGAGACCAAGCAGCCCCCATCCCCGCCGCCGAAATCAGGCCATAGAGCCCGTAAAGCTGCCAGGCTTCGGTTACGAACGCGCAAAGAGCGGTACCGCCACCAAACAATAATCCACCGAAAAGCACCGTTATCCTTGGCCCGAATCGGTCGGCCGACCACCCCATCGGTAACGAGAACAGCCCATAGGA